>CAYTDF010000143.1:0-9714 GCA_964436365.1 uncultured bacterium
TCCTCTCGTACGATGTGCCTCACCTGTTGGGCTCGAACACGAGCGGCTTCTCGTTTCACCATGTCGAAGTCCCCTGCTATCCACTGTTTCGCTTCCCTCCCTACACACTGGCGTTGGCCTCACAGCTGTTCACGCTGGCGACGGAACAGGATTTGGATCTGCTCCACGTTCACTACGCCATCCCCCACGCGACATCGGCCTACTTGGCGCGTCAGATGATCGAGGCGCGAACAGGACGGCGCATTCCTGTGGTGACCACGTTGCACGGCACCGACACCGACCTGGTGGGGCAATCGCCGTCGTATCGGCCGGTGGTCGAGTTCAGCCTCTCGTGCTGCGACAAGCTGACCGCGGTTTCCAATTACCTGAAAGAAGCGACGGAATCGCAATTCGAGCTGACCGGCGAGTCGATCGAAGTGATCTACAACCCCATCGATACGGAACTCTTCGCTCCCCTACCCTCTAAGAAGAAGGAACCCACGGGCGAGCGGACCGTCATTCATGTGAGCAATCTGCGGTCGGTGAAACGCATCGAGGATGCGGTCAAGGTGTTCGACCTGATCCGTGCGGCGCTCCCTGCACGGATGCGCTTTGTGGGCGACGGGCCGGACCGCTCGCTGGCGGAGCCGCTGGTGGAGCGCTTGGGGCTCTCGGACCGGGTGGAGTTCGTCGGCAAGAGCCTGGAGGTGGATCGTCTGATCGCATCCAGCGACCTGCTGCTCTCCACATCGGAAAGCGAGTCGTTCGGGATGACGATTGCGGAGGCGATGGCGTGTGAAGTGCCTGTCGTGGCAACCCGGGTCGGCGGTATCCCGGAAGTCGTGCGTGACGGTGTGGATGGGATTTTGTCGCCTGTGGGTGACATTCAAGCCATGGCGGAAGCCGCAATTGGCATCCTGTCGTGCTGGGGAAAGTCAAAACGAATGGGTGAGGCGGGCCGGGAGCGGGTGCTGGACTGCTTCAACCTTGAAATGATCGTTGACCGGTACGAGGCGCTCTACCGGACAGTGTTGGACGATGCTAGAACGCACGGCGATAATTAGGCTAGACTCACCGCGGTAGAAATCTCGAGCGCATATTGAGGACAGTTACCGGTCGGCCGCGCCTGAACGCTCGGCACGTGGGCGTATCGTATTCGCCACAGGAATTCTGTTCTGGCACTCGCACTGAAATACTTGACCCTTAGAGGAGAAAGTAATGGTTTTGTCACAGGTTAAACGGATTGGCGGAAGCGCTTTTACACTGATCGAATTGCTTATTGTTGTGGCGATTATTGGGATTTTGGCGGCGATTGCGGTGCCTAACTTCCTCAACGCGCAGATGCGAGCCAAACTCACCCAGGTGGAGTCGAATATGAAGGCGCTAAGTACAGCGACGATGGCCTACAGCACCGATCACGGGGTATTTCCGCTGCACGATCACTATACAAACTGCCGTGGGCTTTCGACACCGATAGCGTATATCGGCAGCATCCCTTTCGATATCTTTCAAGTCGAGGGCCACGACGCACAGAAACGGACTATTCTTTCAGATTTGAAGGGGACAATTCACCCCGAGCCGTTTTATGTCACACGGGCCGGTGACGCCGCGTGGGGACAGGTTTCGCTGGATGGGCCGCCCCCTCCCTTCCCCAGTTTGTGCGGACGCTTCCAGCAAGCTCCGGGTCGGTTTGCGAAGTGCCGGGGCCAATACCCCAACGGGCGGTATTTCGTCAGCCTGGGGCCGAGCGGCAAACACGAAGCGGGGCGTGTCTATAACGTAACAAATGGCCTGGTTAGCGCTGGAGACATCATTCGCGTGACTCCGTAATCTGGGAAACAAGAACGAACCCGGAACTGAATAGCCCAGGAACACGATGATCTCATTGTGGTCCTGGGCTATCTTTGTGTCCGTTCCGACAGCACTACCCCTGTGCGATATGGGTCTTGGGCCGGTCGTTCCAAGTGACCAAGATGATGAGTGTGGCGACGAGAGCCAGACCTGCGCAGATGTTGAAGACAAGATCCCAGCCGTTGTCGACGTTGTCGATAATCCATCCGATCAGCGGCTCCTGGATGACCGCGCCGATAGAGCCCACACCGTTCAACAAGCCCGCACACATGCCCGCCGCACGTTTGCTGCCGAAGTCTTGCGCGGCCGGGCCGCTCAGCATCGCGTCGGGGCCGAAGACGGTGAAGCCGATGAGCCCGAGCCCAAAGAAATAGGTCATCATGCTTATGTGGGCGATTCTGGGTAGAAGGACACAAGCGATCACCAGCCCAATCATGCTGACCACACAGATCGGCGTGCGGCGCGAGCCGAAAACCTTGTCGGACATGTACCCGCAAAACAGCACCCCCGCGGGCGCGAAGAATTCGAACCCGATCGAGAGAATCCCGGAAGACTCGATGTTGTAGCCAAGTTCCTTAACGCCATAGGTGGGTAGCCAGGAGAGCATCCCGTAGCGGACGAACTTCAAACAGAAATAGACCGCGCAATAAATCCAGACCGTGCGCGAACGGAAGACCTGCCGAAACGCTTCCCGGTTGGCCTTCTTCTCTTCCTCCGGCGAGAGGGACTTAAACTCCGCGTCGTCTTGCTCCGAGCCCATGCCTTCGTATTCATTGATCTCGGTCAGGCCAGCATCCCTAGGCCGGTTACGAACGAGAAAGAGAAACAGGGCCGCAATACACAGAAGCGTTAGCGCCGGACCCCAGAAGACGATCTTCCAGGTGTTGTGCACGACCTCGTCACCCACGCTGGCGGTCAGATAGCGGTCGTAAATGCCAAACAGTTTCGCTGCGTAGAAGGTCGCGAAGGCCCCACCGACGGCGTAGCAGGTACACCACCAGCCCATCACTCGGCCGCGCTCTTTGACCCGGAACCAATTGCCCATGCACTTCACCAAACCGGGCCAGCCGGTGGCCTGAGCGAACCCGTTGATCCCCATCAGAACCGCGAAGAGCCCGATGGACTCCCCGAATCCGAAGAGGAGATTCATCGAGGCCGAGGTAATCAACCCCAACGTCACCATGAAACGCGGCCCCTTCACGTCCCCCAGATAACCGTTGACGAACTGGCCAAGTGCGTACATGGAGAGGTAGCCGGTCCAAACCAGACTGATTTGGCTGAAGCTAAACCCGAAGTGCTCGTTGAGCGCGGGCTTGGCCACAGAGAAGTTCTTGCGGCAGAGATAGAATCCGGCATAAGCCAGCCAGGTGATTCCGAAAACACGGTATCTCCAGGGGCGGTGGGCATCGGTGACGCTAGACATGGTGAGAACTATCCCTTCTCTTCAATAAGAACCCCGTGTGGGTTCATCGACTCTACGGACAGATAGGGGCAGTGTCAAATCGCCCAGATCGTAAGGGCGCGCTATTGGGAGTTGATATTCGCGGCTTCCCGGAGCATGTAGACGTTGGTTTTCGCGCCTTTGGCGAACTCGTCGAGGGCGAAAAACTCGTCGGGACCGTGGGCGCGGCAATCGGGGTCGCAGTATCCCAACAACAGCGCGGGTGTGCCTAAGACATCCTCGAAAAGCTGCACGATGGGAATCGAACCGCCAAGCCGGGTGAAGACGGCTTCACGTCCAAACCCCTCCGTCAGCGCCCGCTGCCCGGCACGCATCCAAGGCCCCTCTGTGGACTGAGCCAGAGGCTCGCCGCCCGCCATGAGTTCGACGGTGACCGTGACGGCTTCGGGTGCAAGCCGCTGGAGATGAGTTTCGAGTTTCTTGCCGATGTCGGCGCTGTTCTGATTGGGAACCAGGCGGCAGGAGACCTTCGCGCCCGCCCAGGCGGGCAGGACGGTCTTGGCTCCGGGACCGGCATAGCCACCGAAGATCCCGTTCACTTCGAGTGTGGGCCGGGCCCAGACTTGCTCGAGCGTGCTGTATCCGGTTTCGCCCTGGAGGTTGGTGACGCCGAGATTGCGGATGTAGGCGGCTTCGTCAAACGGCAGTTCGGCCCAGGCCTTACGCTCCCAGTCCTGCAACGGTTCGACGTCGTCGTAGAAGCCGGGCACAGTGACCCGGTTGTCACTGTCATGCAGGGCCGCAATCATCTCCGCCAAAGCGTGGATCGGATTGGGCACCGCACCCCCATACCCGCCCGAGTGCAGATCGTTCTCCGCACCGTGGACGCGCACTTCGAGATAACAGAGCCCCCGTAGACCGTAAGTAATGGCGGGAACACCAGGCGCAAAGAGCGAGGTGTCGCTGACCAAACAGACATCGGCGGCGAATTTCGACGTGTTCTCTCTCACCAATTTCGGAAGATTTTCCGAAGCGACCTCTTCTTCGCCCTCGATCAGCAACTTGACATTGACCGGGAGCTTCTCCTCGGTCTTGAGGAACGCCTCCAACGCAGCGATATGCGTCCAGACTTGCCCCTTATCATCGGCACTACCGCGCCCCCAGATCTTGCCGTCGACGATCTCCGCTTCGAATGGGTCGTGTGTCCAAGGCTCTAGCGGTTCGGGCGGCTGGACATCGTAATGCCCGTAGATCAGAACCGTGGGGACGCCGGGTCCGGCTTCAAGCCACTCGGCATAGACCGCGTCGTGCCCGCCGGTCTTTAGCCGTTCGGGAGCGAGCCCCATTCCCGAGAGGGCGTTCGCAACGAATTCGGCACACCGGTCCATGTCGGCTTTGTGCGCCTCCTGCGCGGAGACGCTAGGAATGCGGATAAATTCGCGCAAACGATGGATCAGATCGTCGTGGTAGTCTTCGAGATAACGGGTTGCCCGCCCAACTGTCGTATCGACGGTCATGCGTGTGAACTCCTCTCGTGGGCTTCGCCTACTCTTCCTCGGCGAGCGTCGTCTCGGCAAAAAGCGATTCGTAAACAGTCAAGTCCGTCTGGCTGAAAAGTACGAAACTGACCTTGAGCGGCGTATCGTGTTCGCGGAGAAACTCGAGTACCGTGTTGATTGCAATTCGGGCCGCATCCTCGATCGGGTAGTTATAGACACCGGTGCTAATCGATGGAAACGCGACGCAGTGGCAGTCATAGGCTTTGGCGATCTCCAAGGAGCGGCGGTAACACGAAGAGAGCAGTGTGGATTCACCCTTCATCCCACCCTGCCAAACAGGTCCGGGCGTGTGGATAACATAAGCCGCAGGGAGTTCGCCAGCCGGGGTGATCTTGGCGTCGCCGGTCTCACAACCGCCGAGCCGCTTGCAGGCCTCCAGGACCGCGGGACCGCCCCTCCGATGGATGGCTCCATCCACACCACCACCACCCAACAGACTGGTGTTGGCGGCGTTCACAATCGCGTCGCATTCGACTTGGGTGATGTCCTTTTGAAAACACTCAACCGTGCACGAGCCGATCCTGAATTCGCCCATAGCGACCACCTCTCGTTTCCTCAATGTTCCCAAGAAGTTGTTTCCGGTAAAAGAACGTACGCCGCCCGACTTTCGCGGGCACTTTGTCGCAAACGACACTTCGTTTGTGCGCACGATCGTCTTTCTCTTGGCGGAAGAAACTTCCTAGAGACGCTCTCGAGTGTCGCGGTTCATCGTCCGCCCTTGTTAGAAAGGTACCTAACTTCGCGCAGTAATTCGACGCCAGTGCGTTCACGGACAGTGGCCGCCAGGCGATCGGCGAGGGCGTTGATGTCGCCAGCGGTAGCATCGCCGGTGTTGACGATGATGTTAGCGTGCCGGTCAAAGACAGCCGCCCCGCCAACAGACATGCCCTTCGCTCCGCACTCATCCAGGATTTTTCCCGCCGGAATACGCCAGCCCCCGGGTTCTTCGGGAGGAAGGTTCTTGAAGAAGGAACCGGCGCAGTGCAGCTCTTTTCCGGGGTGTTTACGAACGCGGTCGGCTTTGATCTCCGCGATGCGCTCGCTCAGAAGTTTCGCTTCGGCCAGTTCGAGCGGCCGGAACTCCACGCCCAAGACAATATCGCCACGGTGCATTGCGTCACTTTCGCGGTAGCGCACTCCGAGCGCCTCGATCGGGACGCTTTCGATGTCGCCTGTCGGCCGGAGAAGCCGGGCGTAAGCCACAAACTCGTGGAGCAACTTGCCGTACGCTCCCGCCCCACCGACAAGTCCGCCGCCGACCGTGCCGGGGATGCCCGCCGCAAAAGTGAGATCGCTCCACCCTCTCGCGGAGACCTCGCCCACCAACGTGTCGAGATCGTACCCCCCGGAAACCTCCAGTGTGCGCTCTACGTCATCCCACTCAATCGCGGAAACCGAGTTGATCGCAACCAGACCGTCCAATCCGTCGTCATCGGCAAAAACGTTGCTCCCCCCGCCAAGCAGGGTGAAAGGTATGCCGAGTTTTCGGGCGGCGTCGAAAGCGTGGATCAATTCCCGTTCGCGGGTGGCTTCGAGCAAGTATTCCGCGGGGCCACCCACACGCATCCATGTGTAGGGAGCGATGGGTACACGTTCTTGAAGTGCCGATCCGAAAGCGGCGCGAAGACGATCCGTGACACGACTCATCACTTTAGCTCGATCTCGAAAGCGGAATAACCGTCGGTGGCGGCGACCAGCTTACCGGGGGGAAGTTCCTTCAGGGCGGCGACGAGTTCGAGGAGCGGTTTGTCCAGACCTTCGAGGTCGTCGAAGACTCCCGTCAACAGGGAGACGATGGCCGGGGCGAGCGACAGCGGCAGAGAAAAATCGACTTTGTATTCTTCCACCTTCAACCGTAGATAGGTCGCTCTCTTGGTCTCGCTCGGTTTGCGGTGCTCTTTGCCAAGAGCCAGTTTGTAGCCCTGGGCCTTCAGGTCGACTTTCTTTCCCGGTTTGAGAGGAATAACGAGTTTGTGGATGATGCCGAGGTCGAATCCCTCATCCAACGCTTCTTGCTTCAGCCGCTTGGGCAGCGATTTGAGAACGCGTTCGGCAACCGAATAGGGGATGGCGGCCTTACACATCGCCGCGTGTTTGGCGCGGTCGGGTTCGGAAAGATCGATGGTGATCCAGAGAGGTCCCTTCTCTGCAACACTCTCGACGCCCTTCACTTTGGGCGGTTCGGCACTGGGCGCAGCGCAGACAACGGCGGGCGCGTACGTTTCCACCGTGAGGCAGAAGGACGCGATCAGCAGAACATTCGAGAATACGTTTTTCATCATTTCAGACTGTAGCCGGAGCGGAGGAGCCAAACGAGTGAAACCGCGATCAGGTATAGATCGAGGCGGTCCCGGTGAACATCCCCCCGGCATTCATCTTGAACTCCTCGGGGCTGGAAGAGGCGGCCATGGCCACGTCGAACGATATTTTCTTCTCTTGGTGGAGGGCGAGCAGACTCTGATTGAAGGTGCACATCCCCCATTCGTTCCCGGTCTGCATCAGTTCCTTGAGTTTCCCGGTCTGGCCATCTTGCAGGGCTTTGCGCGCGCTGGGAGTCGCACGGAGAATCTCGAAAGCGGGGATGCGGCCGCGCCCGTCGGTGCGTGGCAAGAGGCGCAGACAAACAATGCCGTTCAGGGAAAGCGCCAGTTCTTCACGCACTTGGGGTTTGAGGTGATCGGGGAAGTAGTTGATGATCCGATCGAGCGTGTGCGAAACATCGGAGGTGTGCAATGTGGAGAGCACCAGATGGCCGGTCTCGGCAGCGGAGATGGCGGTCATCATGGTGTCGTTGTCGCGCATCTCACCAATCAGAATCACATCGGGACTCTGACGAACGACGTGACGCAAGGCATCGGAAAACGAGTGTGTGTCGAATCCGATTTCACGTTGGTTGATGATGCATCGATCGTCCTGGTACATAAACTCGATCGGGTCTTCGACAGTCATGATGTGCTTGCGGAAGTTGACGTTCATGTGCTGGATCATAGCCGCCAGCGTGGTCGATTTTCCGCTCCCGGTCGCACCGGTCAGGAGGACCAGTCCCCGGGACATCTCGGCGAACTTGCGGATCACGTCCGGTAGACCCAGCGTCTCGAAACTCAGATCCTCGTCGCGCACGTGGCGGGCCACCAGACCGATGTGGCCCTGCTGGCGAAACAGGCTGATCCGGTAGCGTGAGCCGTTGTCCAGGCTGTACCCGAAATCGAGATCCGGACGCTCGTCGAAATGACGGCGTTGGAAATCGTTCAAGACACGGACGAGGGCCTCCTCCATCTGCCGCTCCGTGACAGGTTCGTGGTCGGAAAGGGTGGCCAACGCGCCGTCGATCCGATAGTTGGGGGGTAGGCCCACCTTCAAATAGAGGTCACTGGCGGCTTGCTCCCTCATATCGGCAAGAAGTTTTAGAATATCCATCGCCCGGTTCGACGCATGGAGCATTTCGCAAGAGACGCTCTAGCGCCACCTCCCATAAGTAGTGTTCGGTTTTCACACGCTCTTTCCGAGAACAGTAGCGCAAGGCCGGGGCGAGCGCCAACCCGCGCGTGCACCGGCATCCAATATCCCGCCCAACACTCTAACGGCCATACAGACGCTTGGAGAACGCTTTCACCTTCGCATTCGGTTTGTGGTTCGGGAAGAATGTCGAATACGCGAACAGAGCGTGCCCCCTGCACCCGGCTCGTCTCGCGGCTTCGACCTGCCGCACAAGGATATCGACCTCACGTTTGACCGTGTTGCCCTTCTTGTGCTCGCTAGAAATACCAACGACCAACGCGGATTTCGTCTTCTTGGGGCCGATAGCTTGCGCGAAAGAGCTTAGGTTGTTGTCGTAGGTCTTGGCGCTGTAGTTCATCGGCAAGACCCAGTCGAGCGCACCCCGCCGAACCCACTCCGCGCTATCCTGAAAGGCGGAGTATCTCGCTCGGGAAAGATCCGCCAGGACGGCGGAAGAGAGAATCATCCGGTCGCGCTTCTCGCCCATGGCCCGTTCGATGGAATACAACGTTCGCGTAACGCCGTCGCGCCGGAAGTTGTCCCAGCCGGCAGGAAACGCATCCGGCGTCTTGCCATAGGTGTCGCGAAACGCCTTCAGACTGATCTTGTCATACGAGAAGTCGGCGTGCTTCTTCAGCCCCGCTGGGGTCGCCTTCGGATAGTGCTCCTTGACGACGGTTCCGTAATCGTACGGATACCGGAAGTAGTCGAGGTGAATGCCGTCCAACTCGTAGGCCGCAATCTCGCGGAATAGTGTCGCGAGATGCCGCTGAACCTCGGGATGGTTGGGATTCAAGAAGGAATACCACTTGCTGGTCGGGCGCATTCGCTTCCCGGTGAGGTCGACCATGAACCAGTCTCGATGCGCGATCCAAAGCTGACGTGCAGAGGTGGGCGGGTCGACGATTCCGCGCCATCCAGGGAAGACATTGACATAGGCATGGATGCGAATACCGGCGTCCTTCGCCGCCCGTACCGCGACCGCCAACGGATCCCAACCGGGGTCTTTGCCCGTGGTGGAAGGCGTTTCACTCGTGAGTTCCCATCCCCAAGCCTCGACACGGCTGGGGTAGAAGGTGGTCCCATTCCCACGGACCTGAAAAAGAATGTCGGTGAAGCCCGCGCCCGCCGAATTTCTCATGATGCGGACCACGTCCTCGGAAGATTTGAAATCCCAGCGGGTGACCCAGAGTGCCCGTACCTCGTCCGCATTCGCGTTGGCCGTCCCCCCCAGAACAACAATCAATGCGAGGATTAGCCAGAGTGTGCGTCCCGACATGAATTCAATCCCTTCATCTTCAGAGGCCACTCGGTGTGGCCTACATGCGAGTCTATGCCAGTCTGCACCCGTCGCCCGCATTGTAGTACGTAAAACGAGTCAATCCCATTTCTAGTTGATTTTAGGCGGCTCCTTCTGTCTTCATT
>CAYTDF010000144.1:0-2353 GCA_964436365.1 uncultured bacterium
GCGAAGCCGCCGTGACCGGTCACCTCACCCGGGAAGCGCTGACCGGCCTTCGCGAAGAACACACTCTCGACGAAAAGACGGTCATGGAGGCCGAAAAGAACATCCTCTGGGTCTTAGAACACGATGGGTATCTCGAAACGTCGCCTGAGGGGTACGTCTTCGTCTCCAACCTGCTGCGTGACTGGTGGAAGGCGCGCCATGGGGATTTCTTCACTCCGATCACGGAGAGGGGGAACTGAGCCGTGCCTACACGCCCCACAAAATACAACCCGTCGTTTCTCACATCAGACGAACTCATCCAGGCCTTCGTCGTACGGCACACCGACCTCGATCTAATCGTGGAACTGCTCCGCGAGAATACCGGACCCTCTAACCAACATATTCTGGTCATCGGCCCGCGAGGCATCGGCAAGACCACGCTCGTTCTGCGGGCGGCGGCAGAGGTCAAGACGGTAGAAGAGCTCGACCGACGTTGGTATCCGCTCGTCTTCGCCGAAGAGAGCTATCAGGTCGGCACGGCGGGCGAGTTTTGGCTTGAAGCCTTGTGGCATCTTGCGCGGCAGACCAGTGATCTTCGTTGGGAGCGCACGCACGAGGAGTTGAACCAGGAACAAGATGACAATCGGTTACGCGAGCGGGCGTTGGCGCAGCTGATGGATTTCTCAGACCAAATCGGCAGGCGCATCCTCTTGATCGTCGAGAATCTCAACATGCTGATCGAGGATATGCACTCGGAGCAGGATGCCTGGGCATTGCGGCACACGCTGCAAAACGAGCCTCGGTTGATGCTTCTGGCGACTGCGACCAGCCGGTTTGACGAGATCGAAAACCAGGGCCAAGCCATGTTCGAGCTCTTCAAACCGCACACTCTCCATCCGCTCAACACCGAAGAGTGCCGCGCGGTTTGGAGTGCGGTTTCCGGTTCCGAAGTCCGTGAGGAATGTATTCGGCCCATCGAAATCCTGACCGGCGGCAGTCCCCGATTGCTCACCATTGTTTCGTCATTCGGAAAAGATCTGTCGCTAAAGGAACTGATGGGGGATCTGCTCACGCTGGTGGACGATCACACCGAGTACTTTAAGATCCATCTCGACAGCCTGCCCGCGAGGGAACGGAAGGCCTACGTCGCTTTGCTGGAGATCTGGGAGCCCGCGTCGGCGCGACAGGTCGCCGAATCCGCGCGGCTGGATGTCAACAAGACCAGCGCCCTTCTCGCGCGACTGGTCACACGCGGCGCGGTGGTTGTGGAGAAGATCAGCGCTCGCAAGAAGCAGTACCGGGTCGCCGAGCGTATGTTCAATATCTATTACTTACTTCGTCGCAGAGGGGGGCCCACCCAACGTGTGCGCGCCTTGGTCGACTTCATGCTTGCGTTTTACACCAAGATGGAACTGGTCAACGTGAGCTGCAAGATCGCTGATGAAGCTAAGGAACTCGATCCAGAGTCGCGCGCCGATCATCTGCTTGTGCTCCAAGGAATTCTTGCACGAATCCCCGACGATGCGTTCCGAGCGGAACTGCTCGACGCATTGCCTCGTGAACTCCTTGTACTGCTGGACGCGCCCCAAGCATTGAGAGAGCAGATTGAATCGGCCAAACCGGACGAAACCCCAGAACCGGGTTCGCCCGTGGCCGGTCTCCTCCGGCGCGCGGATAAGCTCCAGGAAGAGAACCGACTTGAAGAGGCGGAACTCATCTTTCGAAAGGTGGTTGACCTGGACCCAGAAAACGTGAACGCGTGGGTTAAGTATGCAATACTCCCATTCACTTGTTCCGGGGACTCGCATCTGTATGTCAATGTCTATCAGAAGCTTGCAGAACTGGACTGCAAAGTTCCCGCCGCTTGGGCAATCCTAGGCCTAACATTGAGTGACCAACTTGAATGCTATGAAGAGGCGGTGGAGGCATTGCAGAGAGCAATCCGGCTTAATGCGGGCCTCGTTGCCGCTTGGATTGGGCTCGGCTATCTTCTTCACGACAAGATGAATAATTTGCACGACGCTGAGAAACTCTACCGCCAGGCAATAGACGAACTCCCGAAATGGGCCAATCTTTTCAGGAACCGGCTCATGAGATTGTTGCTTGAAGTAAGGCGCTCCGAGGAGGCTCTGGACTATCTCCAGGATTACCTCGCGGCTCATTCCTCAATCGAAAAAGACAAATCTGATGCGATTTCTTTGGTGGAGGAATTCACGGCATCGGGCCACGCTGAGGAAGCTTTGCAGGTGCTGCGACACTCGCCAAGTGCAATGTTCTTGGAACCCCTCAAGGTTGCTTTGCAGATCGACGTTGGAGAAGATGTGGCCGCAGCGGTTGAAGTGCGGGAAGTGGCTAATGATATTGTCCAGCGGAT
>CAYTDF010000144.1:2363-9664 GCA_964436365.1 uncultured bacterium
TCGTGCAGAGCTCCAAGACACGAAGCCTGACTTGCGTCGAATCCTGTTGCTCCACAAGCAATGGCTCGACTCTGACGGCGGAGAGGGAAAGCGCGCGGACCTGACAGATGCCGACCTGCGTCGAGTCCACCTTTGCAGGGCGAACCTTCGTGGGGCCAAGCTGTGTGGTAGCAACTTGCGCAAAGCGAATCTGAGAAACGCCGATCTGAGAAACGCCGATCTGAGAAACGCCGATTTGAAGGAAGCCGACCTACGCGGGGCCAATTTAACAGCGACCGATTTGACAAATGCAGACCTACAGGGCATCGACCTTCGCGGGGCCAATCTTAAGCATGCCAAACTGAAAACTCACCAGCTCGAAAAGATTATCACCGACGGGACTACGATCCTTCCCATTCCCTCAAAAAGTCCGCGCAAATACGCACCACAGTACTGACTCAGATCCCCCCTCCCTCTACTCCTCGTGCGTGTGTGGGCCGTGGGTGTTGTGGCCGAGGGTGTGGGGCTCGATATGGACCAGGACCTCACGGACGGTCGTGAAGTTATCGACGAGATCGTCGCGCACGCGGCTGGCGATGATGTGAGCGTCCTCTACCGACAGCGAAGACTCGACCTCGACATGAATATCGACTAAATACTCCATCCCCGCCTTACGAATCCGTAGCTGTTCGATATCGCAGACGCCCTCGACCCGCTTGGCGCGCGTCCGAACCTCTTCCGCGAACGGTCCCGATACACGCTCGTCCATCAGGTCCGAGAGGCATTCCTTATACAGTTGCACCCCCGCCACCAGCACCGTCAGGCCAACCAGCACGGCCGCGATCGAGTCGACGTACGAATAGTCCGGCCCAAGCCAATAGACCACGCCCACACCCACAAAGACGCAGACCGAAGAGAGCGCGTCCGTACGGTGATGCCAGGCGTCGGCCAGAATCGCGTTGCTACCCACTCGCCGTCCGACGCGTGACTTCCACTGAAACAGCGCCTCTTTCAGAAGGATCGAGAAGCCCGCCACCGGCAGCGCCAAACCGCCTTTGAGTTCGACTTCCACCCCGTACCGCTGGAAAGACTGATAGATCATCCAGACCGATGAAACGATCAACAGCAGAGCCACGTTCGAACTGGCCAGCGCCTCGGCCTTGGTGTGGCCGTAGGGGTGGTTGGCATCTGAGGGTTGCTCGGCGATCTTGAGACCCAGCAGCACGAAGACCGAAGTGATCACATCGCTCAGCGAATGGAACGCATCGGCGACCAGCGCGAACGAATTGGAAAGCAGCCCCGCCCACAGCTTGATGACGGACAGAAAGACATTACTGGCGATGCCGACCGTCGCCGCCATCCGCGCCTGCCTGTATTTCGTTTTCATCATCGCGCTTCTTGCTTTTGCCAATCCGCAGAGGGGACGGCGCTAGAATTTGGGGCCGAAGATCGCGATGTCTCCGTCGAGCGTACCGCTCTCAGAGTCATAGATACGGCCCTGCACCGCGCGGTCGTTTTCCATCGCTCCACGGTACGAACGCACATTGATATCCGCGTCACCGTCGGGACTGTTCCCGGCTACGATGAAATAGACCAACTCGTTGCTGTAGTACCGATACGGGGTGCCCGCGCCGTTTGGATCGACCGGAACGCCCTTGAGGAAATCGGGAACCAGCGCCTCTAGATTCTGGGGATACCGGCCGCGCTTCTTGTAGAATCTCTCGCACGCGAGGGCGATTTGTTCGATATCTTTTTCGGTGTCACCGGTGCCGACCTGTCCCGCCCTTGTCTCCTCGGCTTCTCTTTCTCGGGCACGGCGGCTTAGCGAACCTTCATCGTCTTTCGCGGCCGTGGCGGCGATCTGTTTCGCGGCAGCCATCAGGTTGAAGAACCCGGAGAGAAACGCCGAACTGGCGCCGCGGCCTTCCAGACCTTTGCGGCTCCAAAACGCGCCCGCGCCTTCGGGGAACGCACCGGCGTTGAAGGTGATGTCGATGGGCTCCATGACGCCTCCCATCGCCCCAGCGCCACTCGCCGGAGCCCCCATGGCCTGTTGCATGGCCATGGCTTGTTTTCCGATCATGGCTTGGAAGTTGAGTGTATTAATACCGCCGTTGGCGTCGAAATAATACAGCCAAGCGAAATCTTTCCCCTTCGACAAAACATGCTCCTTGAGCCATTCCACGTCGGCGACGGATGTCTCGCTCTTCTGTGTCTTCACGGTATCCTTCCAGCCCTCCGCGGAAGACCCGATGACGAACGCATCACCGATCACCCCAAAAGTCGGCTGAATGCCGGGCATCAAGGGGAAGGCGATTGTCCGATACGTCATCCCCTCGTAGGTCGCCGTCTGCAGCGGAATTTTGTTGTCGGCCAAGAGCTTTTCCAGTGAGGCGGTGAAGGTCGCCGTATCCTTCAGGGGCAGGGCCATTGCGTAACCGGACTTTGTGCAGACGACCACGACATCCGTTCCGAGCGTATCCATCAGGTCGACTTCCAAGTCCAGGCCGGTCTCTTCCTTGGCTTCCGCCAGCCCTTCCCGGTAATCCGCCATGGCGTCCTCGTCGGTCACTTCCCCGATGGTTTCCACGATATAATGGACGATCTCTTTAATTGGCGCGTGTCCGCACGCTGCGAAGAAAGCGTTCTCCTTTGGTGCGTATTTGTACGCGGCCTCGCTGATCGGACGCAGGAAGAGGTCTAGCAGACCCTCAGGCTTGCCACCCTGGACACGCAGCAGCGTGTGCGTGTCGGCGACGCCGTTGGTGAAGGCCATATCCGCCGAGAACAACCCGATGCTTTTCACGCCCAGACGGTCGAGCACAATATCCACCTTGTCTTGCGGGATCGGGAGGCTCTCAAGCACTTTCAATCCCGTTCCGATCAGTGTGGGGAAATCCGCCCAGACATGGACGACACTCTCATCACGCTGGGCCGATGAGATCGCGGTCCTGTGGATTTTGGATTCGGTCAGGTTCGTTTCCAGCGTGCCTTCGGCAAATGCCGTGATGTAATCTTCCACGGGCATTCCGAACGCCAGCGAGATCGCGGTCACGCCTTCATCGTTGTTCTTCGCCACTCCCAGCGAGAGCATCGGCAGCGTCGGTGAACTCACGAAGACGGCCGGGCTCCCACCGATGTCCTTGCCGCCCATTTTGAAGCCCAGCATTCCAAGGGTCTTCTGATTTAAGATGTTCTCTTTCAGCGCGTCGATGGTTCTTTGGAACGCGGTCCCCTCGGGATCCTCGCACAGGGTGATGACCTGAAGTATCGGCCACCCCAGAGGCGCTCCATCCGACCCGCCGAGTTTGAACTGCACGCCCAGCGCAACCGCTCCCTCGCCCAAGAGGTCCTCGTCGAAGAGGCGGAAGTCTTTCGTGACATTGTCGTCCCACCACCGGTTGAAGTCGTCGATATGTTTCTTCATCCCCGCGTGTTCGAGGAGCTCATCCAGCTGTGTCGAATCGTCGTTTTCGAGAAGCGCGGCCACATCGACACCGGCATAGAGCACGAGATCGGACGGGAGGTACCGGTCCAGCGAGGTAGTCTCTGCCGAGAAGGCCGTCGTGGCTGTCACGCAGAAGATGCAGCCGGTGATAAGAAGAGTGGTTGACAGGTTCGATATTGGCTAGGCGTTGATCTCTAGGGTATCAATCTCGGGCACGCGTGCCCGGTTGCACTCATTTAGTAGGCCGTTACCCAGCCTGTTCGCCATGGTGCAACCCTCGGTGAGCCGCCCTGCCAGTGCTTAGAGGGCCATTACTATACAGAGATACGGCCGGAACGTCCCGTGCGATCGAGCTCAGAGACCGGGCGGCTTGGGGGATGAGGCGGCATTTTCACGCCGCGCGTCCTCGAGTACCGGGAGAGTTTGACGGCTTTTCGCGACCTCTTTCGGATCCACCTCCGCGATCAGCACCGTCGGTTCCGATGTTCCCGCGTCCGCGAGCAGAGCGCCCCATGGGTTGATGATGAGGCTCTGGCCGCAAAATCGCGTCGTTTCCCCGCCGCCGACTCGGTTTGCGCCCACCACGTAGGCGAGGTTCTCGATGGCGCGAGCCTGTAGCAACCGGTTCCAGTGCAGACCGCGTGGCTCCGGCCACTGCGCGGGAATCACGAGCAGCTCACATGCCTCTAACGCCAACGACCGAAACAGCCCCGGGAAACGTAGATCGTAGCAAATGCCCAAGCCCACGCGCAGTTTCTCTTTAGGATATCTGAGCCCGCACAAGTCCACGGCGAGCCGTTCCTTTCCTGGGCTGAGCCGCTTGTCTTCCCCCATCAGGCTGAAAAGGTGTTGTTTGCGGTAGCTCCCCAGCAGGTCGCCTTGAGGCGACCAAACCGTGGACGTGTTAAAGATACGGCCATCCGTGCTGCGTTCCAGCAGCGATCCCGCCACTAAGTATATGGAGAGGTCGGCAGCCAGTTTGGCCGACTCCGCGAAGAGGCCGCCTCCCAGAGGCTCGGCTTGCCGGATCCAGTTCTCCGTGTCGTAGCCCGTGCCCCACAGTTCGGGGAGCACCGCCAACTCCGCACCCTGGGCTTTGGCCTCGCCTAGACCCGCGCGAACACGCGCCAAATTCTCCTCTGCCTCACCCAGGAGGACGTCCATCTGCACCACGGCGACACGCATGGCTCAACGCCCCCTCAGCAAACGGGCGACTCCGCCAATCACTAGGGCCAAAAGCAGGAACCCGCCTCCGAGCACTATTCCCACCGTGAGTAGCAGCACGCCCACCACCGTGATGAGTGCGCCCAACAAAACAGAGGGCCATCCGCTCACACGGTAGGTGCGCCGCCAGGTTCGTTTCCGAGTATCCGTCCAGATTCGGATATCATTGGGTCCGCGCGGGTCCTCGGCCTCGATGATCTCGGGCTCGTAGACGTTTGGCGGACGTTCGGTAGTTGGCGGTTCGGCCATCAGAGTCGTTCCTGGGGCATGAATGTCACACGCTTGAGCATAGCAAACTCGTTCGTCCATCCGGAGCGGTCGTGGTTTTGCCGGACTGAGGGGGGCGGTTCTTGCTACACTCGTCTCAATGAAGGCCTGATTTGCAATGAAGGAGGGTACGCGAATGACGCGTGTCTCGATGTTCGTGGCCGCCGTTTTGATCTCAGCCCTATCCGGCGGCGCTACGGAGTCCGGTTGGGAGTTGGAAGCGGAATACGTCAGCCGCTATCTGTTTCGGGGGACCGATCTCTACCGGGATAATCCCGCCTTGCTCGGTCATATCGAGGGTTTGTTTCCCGACGTTTTGGACCCCGGAGACCTCAAAGTCGGTGTTTGGAGCGCGTTCGACACCGGCGAGGCCCAGGCCAGCGACCGTGATGAACTCCGATATTACACGGCGCTGACCAACGTCACGCCGGATCGGCAGCTCCGCTTCGCGCTCGGCGCGACCTATTACGACAGGAGGGGTGAGGGGCCTTTCTTGGAGGATTCCGACGAGTTCGATTTCTACGAATGGTGGGTGAGCGTTCAGTTTCTCGAGTTTCTCTTCCAGCCCGATCTGCAAGTGTACTACGACCATCCGGCTTCCGGTTCCGGGCCTGAAGATGGAGTCTATGCGGGGCTCACCCTTCGGCAACCGCTCCCCCTGGGGCGATTCGGAGGTTTCATCGGCCTTTCACAACTCAATCTCAGTTCCACTTTTTGGTATCAGGACGGTGTTTTCGGGTATGAACCGGGCTCGAGTCTTGAGGCGTCCATTGAAGCGCCGATGACTCTGTGGGGGCTTGAAGTCCGGCCCGGCGTCGGTGTCTCTCAACTTTTCGACGAGCCCGAAGGCAGCAGGATATCCGACGACCGCGAGGATTGGTGGTATTCCATTGCCGTCACCTATCGTTTTGGGCGGCCTTATGTCGAGCCGAGAGCCCCGGGGCCGTTCGATGTCAGCGCCGAATAGAGCGTCTTTCAACGATTGCCGTCGTGGGGTTTCCGCCTGAATATACCCAGGATAGATCCGGCTGCATGTTTCGCCCCACGGGTGACCGTTCGGCCGACTTGGCCGATCCCCTTGGCTGGAACTTCAATCGTGGCTTTGCCCACGGTGCCGACGCCCCGCAGGGTAGCTTTGCTCACATCGACAAAAGCGTTTCCTCCCGCCACAACCGGCCGGGTGACAAGTGTATCTACGATTTCGCCCGTCTTCTCGAACGCCGTGCCGAACGCTTGGCTGACACGCTCCCAGGCGTCCAGAGCCGATAGCCGAGGTTTGAGACGGGGGAGAACGTCTTTGGTGAAAAGATCGCGCGTATCCGCCAGAAAATCCGTCATCATCTTCGCCATGTGTTGTGTGGCGGCTTCTTGGTTCCATCCGCTGAAGGCACGGCAACGGTACTTGGCCGCATGGCCGGTGGCCGAGGTCAACAGCCCCGCGCCCACGCCCTGAACCAGATTGTCCATCACCGGTCCCAGAAAAGGGACTTGGGCAAAGAGCTGTTCGGTGAATTTCTCTCCAAAACTCAGAAAATTGACTGTCGCCACAATGCGCAATGTGTCGCGGAAGATCGCCAGTTGTTCGCGAAGCAGCGGGCGGCAGTTGTAAATCCTGATGATCCGGACCACCATCGCCGCGTTCCGGTACAACACCACCAGCAAGTCGACCGCGCGGAATGGGCTCAATGTGATCGCGAGCATGATGTCGCGAACACAGTGCCGCACCTGTTTTTCCGCGCACTCATCCAGAATCTTCAAACGCGGCAGGATATCTTCTTCTTCGACCTTTTGGATCAGCGCGACCCACTCTTCGCGCGTCAGCGACTTTTCGAGTTCGGTCATGAGCGATACCCGCGCTGTCTCGGTCGCCGCACGCTCATTTTCCGGAAGTGAGGGATTCCTTGAAAGTTGGGCCAAGTAAGCCTGAAGGTACTGGAGGTACTTGAGAAGCTCCCGGTCGGTAACCTCGGCATGGTTCCTGATGCCCGGTGGTGTTAACACACGGGGTCGCTTGGCTACGTTGACGACAACATATCCCCCGATGCTCAGGACTGTCACCCCAACCAGAGCCGCGAAACCATAGCCCAGCCAGGGGTGCACCTCCGAGAGAGTCACGTACGCCCGAAGAATCTCGAGTATCGCCGCCCCCGACAGCAGGACACCAATCGCGAGGATGGCCGCCTTACAGAGTTTCCAAACGTGTTGGAGTTCTGGGAACATCACACTCCTTGCCCGAGTTCTATTCACAGTGCGACTGTTTCAAAAAACCATCCGCGTATCTTCTATCGATGCGAAAAATATCTTGTTATCCATTCCAAATACGCCTCCGCATCGTTCTTTCTTCATCTATTGTACTCGCAAGGCGGGATATGGGTCACGGTTG
>CAYTDF010000145.1:0-9625 GCA_964436365.1 uncultured bacterium
AGGCCCGAATGGCGTGGTTTGTGGGTACTTCTTCTCGTTGCCGGAAGTCGATCTTGGAAGCGGCTAGAATTTACGGACGACGCGGACATGACGGATGTTGCCCTTCATTCGTCCAGTGATTCGTACGGCGAAACTCCGCGTGGATTTAGGTGGGAAGCGGAAGACGTAGAAATCCTGGGCCGCGATCATCTCCCATTTCTCATTGAACAGCTGTATACGGAAGTCGACACCGCGGTACGAGAACTCCGTCAGGTTTTGGATGCCGCCCTGTATCTGGAGCGCGGGGATACTGAAGAATCCTGAACTACGGGGCCGGATGTAGAGGGCGGTGACGCGGAACCCCTTTTCGACCTCTATCGTAAGCTTCCGGCCCTCCATTTTACGTTGCGAGTATTCGACCGTCGCCGCCGAAGCGTTTTGCACCGCCTCCTCCGCGGCCTGGGGCTCCATACGTTGTCGCAGCTGCTCTCCCGGAGCCGGGCCTGTTTTTCCCGGATTCCATTCCTTGATCTGGGAAACGGCCAGGATTTGGATGTTCCCAGCGACATCCACGGTGAATTTGCCGTTCTGAAACCCGCTCACTGTACCATAGATGACATCGCCGTTTCGCAGGATAAATTCGTCCCCGACCGCTGTCCTCGCTGGGACAGCGCAGAGTAGTGAGGTAAGAAGCGCCAGCAGTGCCCATGGGCGTAATTCTGTCATTACGCTACGGGCACCGTGGCGGCCGTTCTCTCCCTGGACCGCTATGATTCGGCAGAGTTTTCCTATAATTCTTCTCGAATTCACGCCCCTCCCAGAAGAGCAAGTTCCGCACCGAGATGAGAATTGATCGTCGCCCGTGCGGCGGTCACGCTCTCTCATGGTATCACAGGCGGGGTTCTCCGCATGCGTTGCATCCTGCTGGGGTGTTTCACGGGGTGCTCCGTTGGCTGCCGCCAAAGCGGCGATAGGATGGCCAACGATGGGGTGTGACGTTGAGAATGAGTGAATGCGCTTCTCTCGACGGCCCCAAGAATTGAGGGAGAAGTTTATGAGTCAAGCATCCGCTGGAGAGCGTTTCGAGCAGTTACTGGAGATCATGGCACGGCTGCGCGCACCCGATGGGTGCCCCTGGGACCGAGAGCAGACCCACCAGAGCCTTGTGAAGTATGTGATCGAGGAAGCCTATGAGGTCGCCGAATCCGTGGAGGAGGGGGATTGGGAGGCGCTTGCGGAGGAACTCGGCGACGTACTGCTCCAGGTTGTCTTTCACGCCCGTATGGCTGAAGAAGCCGGGTCGTTTCAGATCGACACGGTCTTGGACCGGATCATCGAGAAGATGCTCCGTCGGCATCCCCACGTCTTTGGGGACGCGAAAGCGGAGACGGCGGAAGATGTCCTCAAGCGTTGGGAAACCTCCAAGCGAGAAGAGAAGCCGGAACGAACGTCGATTCTCGAGGGAATCCCCCGGAATCTGCCCGCGCTGATGCGGGCTCACCGTCTACAGGACCGAGCCTCATGGAGTGGGTTCGACTGGGAGCGGATCGAGGAGGTTTTCGACAAGATTAGTGAAGAGCTGGGCGAACTTCAGGATGCGCACGCCCGGGGCGAGCAAGAGGACGTACGCGAGGAGATGGGGGATCTCCTCTTCGCGCTGGTCAATGTCGCCCGTTATCTGGATGTCGATCCGGAAGAGTCTTTGCGGGCGGCCAACGAGAAGTTCACCAATCGCTTTCGCCACATCGAGAGCGGGCTCGAAGCGCAGGACGTCGCACTCGACGATGCGACTCTTCAGCAGATGGATGCGCTATGGGATGACGCAAAGGCTAAGGGAATTCGCTAACCGGCGGCCTCCTGGCAGGAGAACCGCGGCAGAGTTAGGTCAAGCGGACCGTCACTCTGGGGCTTCTTCGGAAGAGAGTTCTGAGTACTCTTCATCCGTTCGATCCGCGAATCCGCCGAACTCAACACCGACGCGTCGTTGACCTTCTCTATCGACGATGCGCATGACCTTGGCGTGATAGATGACGGGGAGACCGACCTGCTCGCGAACCCAGACCTCTTTCTGGTGAAGATCCATGAACAATGCCACACGCATTGGGTCGCCGATCGCAAACTCTTCGGTGGTCTCAAAACCCAATCCGCCGACCAAGACCGGTCCGATATCAAGCGTCTTGGCTTCCCGCCACTCGCCTTCGCTCAAAGATCTTCCACTATCCCGGCTGTAAATGAACGGAATACACGCCACTTCGCGATCGTACTCCCGCCGTTCTTTTTGATTCGTCATGCGAGCTACCTCTCTGTAAAACTGAACTCAATCAACGCTAACGAGCTCGACGCCCACGGTCAAGACGTTTGGGCTCTCTTTTGCTTGCTGTGTACCTCACCATGGTACACGGAACAGCCATGAATTTGCAGTCCGCAGGTGTTGAATGATTCATGTATGCTTCCGAGTGAGCGGTCAGGGTGCCGCATCTCGAGATTCCCGTTGCCTTTCCACCCGGCATCCTGTCGGCCGGGTAGCGGTTGGGATGGTAACCCTTGATCTGGGAGGGGCTTATATCGCATGAGTCGGATTAGTGCTCTCGATTGGTCCGTTATCGTCGCCTACATCGTCTTCTCGATCGGTGTGGGTCTGTTGCTTTCGAAGCGGGGAACACGCAGTACGAAGGATTACTTCACCTCCGGTGGAGGCATGCCGTGGTGGATCCTGGGGACCAGCATGGTGGCCACGACCTTCGCCGCCGATACCCCCCTGGCCATCAGCGGCATGGTGGTCACCGAGGGTTTTTCGGGACAGTGGTTCTGGTGGTGCCAGATGCCGATCACCATGTTGGGTGTCTTCTTCTTCTCTCGGCTCTGGCAGCGAATCGGTGTGCTCACCGACAACGAATTCGCAAGTGTTCGTTATTCCGGCAAGGCGGCAAAGTACCTGCGCGGTTTTCGCGCCGTCTATTTCTCCGTGATCTACCAGTGCATCGTGATGGGTTGGGTCAATCTGGCGATGGTGAAGATTATCGGTTCGACCATCGAGTTCGGCACCTGGCCGGTTGTCGACGGCGCGCTGGAGTCTGTCTTGACCTACACCATGGGCTTGGGGCAGGAGCCTCAGTGGTTTATCGAGACCCTTCCCGGTGAAGTCGGCAAGATGAAAATTTTGCTGGTCTGTTTCCTGATCACTCTGACGTACACCTCGATCTCCGGCCTGTGGGGTGTCTTGATCACCGACTTCTTCCAGTTCTTCCTGGCCATGGGCGGCACGATTCTGTTGGCGGTCATGGCTGTCGACTGGGCCGGAGGGATGCCGCGGATTCTCGCGGAGCTCAAAGAGGTCTACGGTGCCGAACACGCCGCCCAGATCACCCAAATTGTGCCGATCGGCACGCAAGGGATGGTGGAATCGACGCGTTGGGGCGCGGTCATGGCGTTGCCCTTCAAACTGGCGATCCCGTTCAAATTTCTCATCTATATGCTGGTCTTCTGGTGGGCGGTGGGGTACACCGACGGAGGAAGTTACCTCGCGCAACGCATGCTTTCCGCGAAGGACGAGCGCCACTCTCTCTTGGGATACCTTTGGTACGGTATCTGTCATTATTGCCTGCGGCCGTGGCCCTGGCTCATCGTGGGGCTCGTGGCCGCGGTGAAGTACAAGTATAACTTGGCGCCCGACGGTTCAGTGCTCGACGCCGCCGGGAATCCGGCCGACCCGGAACTCGGTTACATCCAGGTGATGCTCGCTGTCTTGCCGTCGGGGCTTTTGGGGATGCTTCTGGCATCGTTTCTCGCCGCGTATATGTCGACCATCAGTACCACCATCAACCTCGGCGCATCGTATCTGGTGAACGATCTCTACCGGCCGTTTATCAAGACGGACGCCGATGAAAAACACTATGTCCGAGTCTCCATTTGCGCAGCGGTTCTCATGGCGGCGGTTGGGATCGTCGTGACCCTTTTCTTTCAATCCATCAAAGAGGCTTGGTTTCTGCTGGCCGCCATCAACGCCGGTGTGGGGATCATCTATCTGGCCCGCTGGTATTGGTGGCGTGTCAACGCCTGGAGCGAGATCAGCTGTCTGGTGACTTGCGTGGGTATGGTGGGGCTCCTCTGGCTTCTCGCCAAACTCGGAATCATCGCGCAGTTGTCCGGTGGCCGATTCGATGCCATCGTGTTTCCCTACAACCTGCTGGTTCTCGTGCCTGTCTCGCTGCTGGTGTGGCTGACCGTGACCTTCTCGACCCCACCCGTGGATGACGAACGGTTGCGCGATTTTTACCGGCGGGTGCGGCCCGGCGGTCCAGGCTGGAAACGGATTGCGGCCGAAATGCCCGAGCTGCCGAAAGACGAACAGTTCACCAAGAAGAATCTGGTTCTCTTCCTGTTGAGTGTGGTGGCCCTCTACAGCGCGCTGATCGGTATCGGCGAGCTGATTCTCGGACGCTGGACGCTCGGGGGCGGGCTGTTGGCGGTGACGGTCGTCTCGGCGGCCATCATGTGGAAGTCCCTCTCTACAGAGGAATGGGGCGCGAAGGAAGAATGAGACCGGATCGTTTATGATCACCTATTAATTAGACCTTATAATAACGGAGTTGCCCAATGTCCCCATGTCATTGTTCAAAACCCAACGCGTGTCACGACGCGTTCTCCGGGTATCGTGTCGGATGCCAGAGCTATTGCTACCGCGAGTTTGCGCTCGAGGATACGTGCCGGGAACTGACCGGTATGGGTCTGTGCTATTTAGAAGTCTTTTCGGAGCACAGCGAGCGGTTCAACGAAGAGGCTGACCCGGACGCGATGAAAGCGCTTCTGAAAGAGGGGGGCGTCTTGTGTCCGGCGTACGGTGTTGTCGACATCGAAGGTGACGAGGGCCGAGCCGAAAAACTGGTCGCCTTCGCCAAGACGATGGGCATCGAGATGATTACCGCGGATCCCACGCCCGAAAGCCTGCCGATCCTAAACCGGTTGGTGGCACAATACGACATCAAGATCGGGATCCACAACCACGGCCCCGGAGAGCGCTACAGCGTTCTCGAAGATGTCCTTCAGGCCATCGAACCCTGGGATACGCGCATCGGCGCTTGTGTCGACACGGGGCACTACATTCGTTCCGGCGTCGATCCCGGCACCGCGATCCGTATCTTGGGCAACCGCGTCCACGGTGTCCACCTCAAGGATTTCACGGTGGACGAGGTCGATTCCGTCATCGGGACCGCACGGCTGAATGTGTTGGACGTGCTTCGGGCTCTGAAAGAAGTCGGGTTCACCGGTCCGATGATGCTGGAATACGAAGGGGATTCCAGCAATCCCACGCCTGCGTTGTTGCAGGGGGTCGCTGTGCTCAAGGCGATGTTCAACGCCATGTGAGCGCTCCACTTCCGGAGGTCACACCGCGCGGGCTCCGCTTTTCGGTGGAGCCATGTATTGCACCGCCCGGTCCATGCGGCCCGTTTCAATGCAGATCAAACCGTAGGTGTGGCGCAGGTCGGTGCAATCGGGCGTTTTCTCGAGCGCGGGGAGCAGCGCGGCCTCTGCCTCTTGCAGCAGGCCCAGTTTCCACGACGCACTGGCGTAGGTATGCACGGCTTCCGGCGACGCCTTGCCGGACTCCACATGCTCCTGTAACGCCGACCGCGTCTCTTCCATACGACCCGAATGGAACAACGTTGCGCCGAGCGCTTCCGTCGCGGGGGTGCGGTCGTCGACAGCCAGTTCCAGCGCTTTGCGCGCGGCATCGACCGCCTCTGAAAACAGGCCCCGCTCCACAAGGATACGGGCGTATCCGAGGAAGTTTTTGGCCTCGCCCGGAATCATCTCGATGGCCCTCTCGAACTCGGACACGGCGAGCGCCATCTGGTTCATTCCTTGGTACGCGCGGCCCAAATACCGATGGATGTGTCCATTGCCATCCTTCTTGCGGACCGCCACGCGGAGGACATTCAGACCTTTCTCATTGCGGTCGTCTTCAATGAGCGCGCACCCGTATCGGCGAAGAAGCCTCAGGTCGTCTGGAAGGAGCTTCAGCGCCTGAGCGTATGCCTCCGCAGCGGGCTGCCACGCGCCGAGGCTCCACGCGATCTCCCCCCAACGCAGCAGGATATCCTGCCGACCCGGCCATCGCTCCGCCGCCAGTCCCGCAGTTTGCAGTGCCGTCATCGCTTTCCCCACACGCTCCAGCGTGGACGTAAGTGCGAGCGCGTCTATCGCCTCCGCTTCCGGGTGGCCGAAGAGTTGTGTGCGGATGGTTATCGCCTGTGTCCACTGTTCGAGTTTCTCGTGGCAGGAGGCTTCCAGGCGTTGTGCGTTTTGGTGATCGGGAACGTATGTCTTGACTTCGGCGATCAACTCCAACGCGGCCTCTGTGTCGCCCTCGTTGAAACTCTCTTCCGCATCGAGAACCGTGCGTTCGACAATGCGATCGCGCATCGGCGGAATGGCGGCGATCAGACTGCGCACGACCTTGTCCAGGGCGGCGATACGTTTGTCGTACTCAAGTTCCTTGAGTTATTTTCGCACCTGGACTTCGGTATGTCCCCGCTCGCGCGGTTCGAGATGTTCGAGACATTCTTCAAACGTTTCCAGAAGAGAGAGCTCGTGTCGGTGATCGACGCGTTGGGCATGACTCAACTCGCTGTACTGTTGCGTGAGCGCCTGGGTCAACTCGGCGATCTGCTTCTGGAGGTCCTTGCATCCCTCCGGCAGGTCACTCAACGCCTGTTTGCCTCCGGCATGTTCGGCACCCTCTGCGGTCACTTTTCGCAGCAGACCGAGCTTCGTCTCGACCTCCTCCAGCATCCGTTTGCGCCCGGCGAAAGCCGATGCGAAGGTCATGACGTCTTGGGCGAGCCGGTCGGCCTTCTGGGAGAGTCTTTTCTGCTTCCGGGCGATGTCGACATTGCGCTTGATCTCTAAGATCAAGTTCTCGACATCTGCGGCGAGCCCGTCTCGAATCACACGCAGGCCTTCTTCTTGCCGCTCCGCCTCTGCGGAGGCGAGAAGAGTCTTGGCGGAATCATTCAGAGAGTCTTCGAGCTTGGTTCGGCTCCGAATGGCCTCGGCTTGCTCCGCGCGTCGGTTGCGCGAGCGCTCTTGTTCGGCTTTCGCGTTCTTGCACTCCGCTGCGATTTTCGAATCTTGCGTCACGGTTGGTTCTCCCGGGTCGGCGTGGACGATCTAGAGCGTCTTCTCAAAGTCTCTTTCGTTTGGACATGACTCCTCAGCTAAGAGCGACTCTATACTTCGGCGTCCGGCGCCTCCTCTCCATCTTCGGAATGCTCTGTATGTGGCATCCGCTGGATCCCTTCCTCGTCCGCAATCAGTACGATCGCTTCTGTGGGAGACTTGATCGTCTCCTTGGCCTCCCCGATCTGGACCTCCGTGCCGGGGTAGATTGCCTTCTCGACACGGATCATGCGCTTCCCCGTCTGACTTTCCTCGAGAGCGGCTTCGGTCGCCTCGAGTTTTCCGCAGAGTTTCTCCAGAACCACCTCGATCTTGGCGATCCCCTTCTTGACGTTCTCATACAAGCCCGCCTTATCTTTCGGGAGCCGGCCTTCTCTCTCTTGCCGCTTCTCGAGATTCCCACGTGCTTTGAGGAGCTGTTCCATTCGCTCTTTACGCTGCTCGGCCTGCTTCTTCAGTTCTCCCACTTCCGCCGCGAGACGTTCCGCTTCGCCGCCGAGAACGATCTCGGTCCTGTTTCCCAGGTCCGACCCGATCACTGTCGCGGCAACCTCACTCCAGGCGTCGATCCGGCCGCCCATGATGTGCCCTTCTTCGCCATCGACCAACACCTGCCGGGCACTAATCATGGCCTGGGTCACCGGGCCGTGCGCTCGAAAAACTCCCTCTGTCTGCACTTCGCCGCCGTTTTGGAATTTGACATCGATATCCACTTTCGCCTTTAGAGACGCACCTTCCACCCCGCCGTCGATCAGAATGTTCCCCGCCGCGACCAAATTGGCCGCTTCCACCGTCCCTTTTACGGTGATGTCCTGAGCGGAGTGGATATTGAACCCCGATAAGACATCTCCGGTTACGGCAACGGAAACACCCGTACGGACATTGCCGGTGGAGTAGTTCACACCGTTGGCCAAGACCAAGGTGTCGACGACCGTGATTGTGTCGCCCTGGAGGTAGGCGCATCCGTTGACGATTGAGAGGAGTTGGAGTTCGTCTTCGGAGTGCTTCGTGTTGGGGACGTTCGGGAGTGGCAGGTCTTGACCTTCGACGCAGGGTCTCTCGGTTCCGTGGACGTCGCTTCCCGGTTCGCCGGGAACCGCGGGGGTGCGTTGGACGATCACTTGTCCTTCCAGGACTTCCTGAAAGAGCTGCAACTCCTTTAGGTCCGCCCGGCTCACATTGATCTCTTTCGGTATGCCCGCACGATCGTGCAGTTGCAGGCAGTCCTCTAAGACTGCGTCCTTGCCGTTGACCGGATCTTTTCCACGCGCCACACAAACGCATTCATCGAAGCGCTCTTTCTCGAAAAGCTCCCCCAGAGCTTCTTGCTCGACACCGAAGGTAATCGTGTCCCGGGTGAGACTCTCAACAACCGCTTCCGAACTCCATAACGACGCGAGCTCGCGCGGGACAGTCACCGAAGCCGTCATTTTGTCGCTACTGACTTTGGTCTCAACGCCGAGTTCTCGCACGGCTTCCCGGAGGAACGCCGGTTTGCCCAGATCCTCGTCGAGTTTGAGGTCTTCGGATGTGAGCAGATCTTTCTCCAGGGCTTTGGTGAGTGACGTCTCCAGACCTCGCATAGATGCGATCAGCGTCGTGCGAACCCGTTCTTCGGGCATGCTCTCGACCCAATCTCTTGCCTGTTCCAACAGCCCCCTTGTATTGCGGAGTTCCTGCAACGCGAAAGTCGCCTGACTGAGAGCGGCGGCCTCCGATGCAGGATCACGCTCTTGAGGTTTCTCTTGAGATTCCTCCTGAGATTCCTCTTGGGATTCCTCGTGGGATTCTCCCTCGGGTTTCTCTTGGGATTCTTCCTGGGGAGGAGGTTCACTCCCCTGGATCTTCTCGATCAATGGATCGATGCCGCCGCAGAGAATTTCGATTGTTCCGTTGAAACGCTCTTTCATCGAGACCTCAGGATCCGCAGTGGATCGGGATGACCGTACACGCCGATTTTGTACGTCACCTACACGACCACCATACTATCATGCTTCACCCGGGAGAGCGTGTGAAGCGACAGGGCTAGGGGGGCTTTTGTCGGAATGGCGGATTGGTTGTGGCTCAGCCGCTTTCCCAGGGGATGTCGTCGCGCCCCTGCAACCGAGCCGCCCAGCGAGCCAGCACGAAGCAGAGATCGGAGAGCCGGTTCATGTAGGCGAGAATGAACTCCCCCAGAGGCTCCTCGTTGGCGAGAGCCACACATGCCCGCTCCGCCGTACGGCAGCGGCTCCGGCAGACGTGCAGTTGCGCCGAAAGCAGACCTCCACCGGGAAGAATGAACTCGCGCAGAGGCTCGAGTCGACTCTCGGTCTCGTCGATCCACTTCTCCAACTCTTCGACGGAATCTCGATCGAGTTGGGGGACCGGACGGTTCTCTTGCTTGGTTGGAGTCGCCAACTCTGCGCCCGCAACGAACAGCCGCCTTTGGACGGATCGCAGGATACCGACCAGCGTGTCGATCTTT
>CAYTDF010000146.1:0-9616 GCA_964436365.1 uncultured bacterium
GTACGAATATATACTTGGTGAATTGATCCAGACCGCGCGGCAGTTTCGGGATATCTTCAATATGGTGATCGAGCGCTTCGAGAAACTGACGGAAATCGCACGCGAACGCGGTCTGATTTGATTGGATCTGCGGAACGTCTTTACGCGGGTAGACGGATTTCCGTCCCTCCGTTTTTCGCGGAGATCGAGACCGCCTCGGTCACGTTCATGTAGTCTACGCCGTCGGAAAAACTGGGTGTCGGATCCTGTTTCCCCTGGCGGACGGCATCCACGAAATCCGCCTCGACCCGCCACGGCTGCATCTCCTCGTCCGGCAACTCTTGCCTTTGCAGCGGCTCATCCTTTCGGCCAAACCAGACTTCTTCGCCTTGCAGGATGTATTTCATACTTCCCTCGGTCCCGAAAACCTCGATCGTGCAGTCCCCGCCGTGCGCCATGAGTCCGGAGAGCACGTAGTGCGTATGAATACCGCACTGCAAGACCCCATGCGCGAAGACCTCTTCAGCGATCTCTACTTTTCGGCTTTCGCCCGTCTCGGGATCGTGTCGTTTCGGTGTTTGAATCCGTGTCGTGGCCGATATCGTGCTTGTGGGGCCGAACCATCCATGCAGAACTTCGGCGTACATTCCCAATGTGAGTGTGTTGAGACCCTGGTAATCCCGGTTGAGCCTCCAACTCAGCGGCGCATGGGGATCGAGATACGCACCGTCGCCGTGCCGTACGCACGCGGTGAGGATCTTGCCCAGACCGCTCGATTCCAGGATCTTGCGGATCGGTTTGGCGGCGTGCATGGCGATCGGTGGTGGGCAGAGCATGGCGGTCAGCCCCGAACGGAGCCAGGCCTCCTCCATTTCCCGCGCTTCCGTGGCGGTACAGGCCATGCGCGCCTGGCAGAAGACGTGCTTGCCAGCGTCGAATGCCGCGAGTGCGATCTCTCGGTGCATGTAAGGCCATGTCCCGATGAGAACCGCATCCACCTCGTCGCTGGTGACCACCTCTCGCCAGTCGGTGCAGACGTGAGGAACTCTGTACTTCCCGGCGAAGACGGTTCCAGACGCCATGCTCCGGTTGCAGACCGTGACAACTTCCACGCCCTCAATGGCCGCGAATCCAGGCATGTGCCGTTCCATCACAATTCCCCCCGCGCCAACGATGCCGATTCGTAGTCGTTCTGTGGTCATTACTTTCTCCGTGGCCGTTTTTCACACATCCATCTTCTCGTTTCAAGCGGGCGCGCCGCCTCCGATTGCCCTCGTGGACGATCACTATACCAATTTTCGCCGGAACCGCCCGCGTGTCGAGTGCCTTCCGGGAGCCCCGTCGTCGCACCATCGTCGGCGGTCTGCGATACAATGGTTTAGAGTGGTTGGCAGAGCGCCTTTCACATGGAAGTTGACGGAGCCTCGATGCACGGGCCAGACCGTGCCAGTGGATTCCTGTTTTTCCAGTACCCGCGCGCCGGGCCATCTATGGGGGTTCTCCATGGTTCAGTCCACAGAGACAGAGAGTTTCGTACCTCCTGTGTTAGGCGACTGCCTGGAGTCTCTGGTCGAGCCTTCGCTGCTTTGCCATCCGGATGGCCGGACAGTTTGGGGCAACCTCGCGGCTCGAGGGCTGCTGGGGCTCCCTGAAGGTGTTTGCGATCCCGCAGGTTTTCTCGTCAATCCAGAGACGCTGGTGCGGTTGTTGGAGGAGGCTGAAGCCGCCCGGGGTCATGAAAAGGGCGCGCATCGCGCAATGCTCTCCATCCGCTTTCCCTCCCGGGAAGTGACTCACCTGAGCGCATCCATTCAGCCGCTCTGTCTGGGGCAAAGCGGCATTCTCTGGTGGCTGGTCCTGGATATGGCCGGTCATTCCGCTGTGGACACCGGGCTGGCGCTTCTTCGCGGCATCGAAAACATCACCACGGCGGTTTATCTCTGCGACCGTAACGGCCGTATCCGCTATGTGAACCGGGCGTTCGAAGCGATGACGGGGCAAGCGCGGGACACGGTTCTCGGGGCGGATGCGCGTCAGCTGCGCAGCAACCGCATGGAGACATCCCTGCTGCATGCCATGTGGGCGGCGGCCTACGCGGGCCAGCCCTGGCAAGGACAGGTTGTCGACCGGCGTCCCGATGGAGGGCTGTTCGACTCGGATCTGACGATTCTTCCCTTGCTGAACCCAGAGGGACTGCCGGAGGTCTTCTTCTGTGTGCAGCGAGACATGACCGGGCAACGTTGGCCGGAATCCGAACGCCTGGAACGTCTCAACCGGCTCGAAACATCGGTGCGGCGTCAGGAAGAAGAGCTCGGCCGTATTCGGGAGATCAGCCAACTTCTGCACGAGCAGTTGGATCGTGAGGAGACGCTGCACCTGATCTTGATCGCCGTGACCGCGGGGGAAGGATTCCGCTTTAACCGGGCGTTTCTGCTGTTGGCGGACGAGTCCGGCTCGGTCCTGCGAGGGAGCATCGCCGTGGGGCCGGCGAATCAGGAGGAGGCGGGCCGGATTTGGAGCGAACTTTCGCGATTGCCCCAAGGGCAGACTCTGCGCGAAACCCTGCGAGCCTACCGTCACAGTACGGCACACAAAGAGGAGACCGATCCCGAGGTCAACCGATTCGTCCAGGAACTCGTGATATCGTTCGAGCAAGAAGATTCCTCCCTGATTCATGCGCTTCGTGAAGAACGCCCGCTTCTGGTCAACCAAGGGGACGACAATTCCGAGTCGGACCGTGCGGTCTTCGAGCGGCTCGGTTGCGAACAGTTCGCGGTCTTGCCCATGCTCCGCGACCATCGGCCGGTCGGCGCGGTCATCGTCGATAATGCCATCACCCGCAGCCCAATCAATGAAGAGGATCTCGAGGTCCTCGATCTTTTCGCCGAACAGGCCGCCATCGCCATCACTAACGCGAGCCTGCACGAAGAGGTCTCCCAACATCTGACCGAGCGGGAAGTCGCCTATGCCGAGTTGGAGTCGCAGCACCAGCGTTTGGCCGAATCGGAGAAACTGGCGGATCTGGGGAAGATGGCCGCGATCGTGGCCCATGAAATCCGCACACCGCTGGCTTGTATCGGTGGGTACGCGCGGGGCTTGGCGCGGCGGATGCCGGATGACGATGCCGGACAGGGGGATCTGGCGGTGATCACCGAGGAAGTGCAACGGCTCGAACAGGTGGTCGAGGACCTTCTCTACTACGCGAAACCGCGCGACCCCAAACGCCGTCCCACCGACATCAATCAGACGCTGGAAGGCGTGCTCGGGCGGTTGGAAGGCGTGCTTGAAGAGAGCGGGCTGGGGCTCGATCTATCGCTGGACCCGACGCTCCCCAGCGTGCGCGCCGATGAACGTCTGATTCGTCAAGTCTTGATCAACGTTATCGGTAACGCCGTCGAATCGTTTCCTGAAAGAGATTTCACATCCCGTCCCGGCGGACAGCCCGAATCGGAGGGGCCAGAGCAACCCGGCGACCGGCGGCTCTCTATCCAAACCCATGCCGATGACGGATGGATAACCATTGCCGTACGGGATTCGGGCGACGGGATTCCCGAGAGGGGGATCGCGGATATCCAGAAAGCCTTCGTGAGTTCGAAACCGCGCGGCACCGGACTGGGGCTGTACATTTCGAAACGAATCATGGACGATCATAACGGAACGTTGAAGATTCGGAGCGAGGAAAACGTAGGTACAACGGTAACGATCGGTCTCCCGGTGCACGATCCGCAGGGATAGGGTGGTGTGTTCCGAATGGACGAAACGTTTTTGTGAAAGGAGGACGTGATGGCTGCGACGATCTTAGTCGTTGAAGACGAACGAAACCTCAGAAACCTCTACGAAAGGGAGCTGGCCGCGCTCGGGTATGAAGTCAGTCTGGCGCGAGACGGGTTCGAGGCCGTGCAGTTGGCCGAACAGGACCCACCGGACTTGGTGATTATGGATATCCGTCTCCCGGGCATGGATGGGCTCGACGCCATGTCGCGAATCTTGAACACCAACCGCAAGCTGCCGGTCATTATCAACTCCGCCTATCCGGAATACAAAGATAATTTCATGAGTTGGTGCGCGGTGCGCTATGTGGTCAAATCGAGCGATCTGACCGAACTTCTCGAGTGTGTGGGTCAGTGTCTTGGAACGGATATGGCGGGTGCGCCCCAACCCGGGTGAGCCGGTGACGCCAGTTTCCGAATGTGTGCGTGGGGGTTTGAATGGTGCGTCACACGATAGGCCGAGCGCAAGAATGGCGAACCATGCGCGCGTCGCGCCGGGATGTGCTGACCTTGGTTCTGGCCGGGGGGGAAGGTCGGCGGCTCTATCCGTTGACACGCGACCGGGCCAAGCCCGCCGTGCCTTTCGGCGGACCGTATCGAATCGTCGATTTCGCTCTCTCCAACGCGTTCCACTCCGGCGAGCGGAATGTCTATGTGCTGGTTCAGTACAAATGCCAGTCGCTCGACCGGCATATTCGCTCGGCCTGGTCGCTTTTGGTTCGCGATCTGGGGCATTGGGTGGAGTGCGTCCCGCCCCAGTACCGGACGAACCAGGAGTTCTATGAAGGTACGGCCGACGCGGTCTACCAAAACGTCTTCCTTCTCGAACAGGATCGGCCGAAACGGGTTCTGATCCTCTCCGGCGACCATGTGTACCGGATGGACTACTCCCGGCTGCTGCTGCACCACGCCGCTTGCCAGGCGGACGCCACGCTGGCGCTGCTTCCCGTGCCGATCGAGGAAGCGCCGCGTTTCGGCATCGTCGAGGTCAAAGAGTACGGGCGTGTGGCCGCCTTTCACGAGAAGCCCACGAATCCACCCGAATGGCCCGGACATCCCGGGCAAGCGCTCGCCAATATGGGTGTATACGTTTTTGAAACCGAACCCTTGGTTCGTGCGCTGGTCGAAGATCACCGTGAAGATACGGAACACGATTTTGGGATGAACATTCTGCCTGGGATGGTGGAGAGTCACCGCGTCTTCGGTTTTCATTTCGTCGAACCGAAAACCGGCGAACCCGGCTATTGGCGGGACATCGGGACGCTCGACGCCTATATCGAGGCGCACCGCGATCTGCTTTCGCCGAATCCTCCCGATGTGCTCGACCGGCACGGCTGGCCGTTGCGTACCGCCGCCGAGCAGCGTCCGCCCTGCCGCATCCTGATGAATGCGGAGGTTTCGCGCTCGATCATCTCCGCCGGGTGCGTGATCGAGGGCCATGTGGAGCGTAGCGTGCTCGGACCGGGGGTGCGTGTGGAAGAAGGCGCGCATGTGGAGGAGTGTATTTTGCATGGCGATGTCCTGGTCGAGACCGGCGCGCAACTCAAGAATGTCTTGGCCGATAAGCGGACGTTCGTCTCCCGGGATTCCGTCATCGGCTACGATCTCGACGCCGATGGGGACCACTATCTAATCACCCCCAACGGCACCGTCGTGCTGCCGCAGACGATTTGAGTGTTTGCTGCCGGGGTTGGTAGGCCGGGTCTGTGCCAGGTCTTTCCGGCATCCGTGTGCTCGAGCGGATTGAGGGTGTATCGAAATTCATCATTTGTGTTTCCACTGTGCGGCAACAAGTACGGCATATCGCGGTTGACACTCACGAGACCTGGAGGTAACCTGTACTGTAATTCTGTCAGTACATCAACATGCGTTGATTCTAACAGACAGAGAAGCAGGAGGACGACATGAGAGGCAATACGGTTATCGTAGGATGGGTCTTGTGGGTGGGCATCTGTATAGTGACCATGGGGAAGGCCCTCCCCTCGTTCATTGACGTTCCTTCGGCCCTGATTGTTCTCGGCGGCGCTTTTGCACTTCTGCTCTTGAATTTCAACCTGGCTGATTTTGGGATCATCCCACGCACTTTCCTTTCGGGACCGATCCCCCCCCGATGAACGCCACAAGGCAATCCTATTTTGGAGGTCGGCGACGCGGGCGGTGTTGGGTTGCGGTACTGTGGGAACTCTCATTGGGTTGGTCAAAATGTTGCAGAATTTGTCTGATCCAGACGCACTCGGCCCCGCAATGGCTATTGCCATGCTCACAACTTATTACGCGATCTTCCTGGTGGCGGCCCTTTCTCTTCCTGGCGAGATGCTTGTTCGATTCAACGACGAGACAGAGGGGGGACAGTCATGAGAGTCGCAATCGGTACGATTATCGCGTTTGGCCTCACAATCTCAGCAATTGGCGGCAGTCTCTCTGCCTTTATTGATGTCCCGTCAATCCTGGTTACGATTGGCGGCGGCTTTGCGATCACACTCATCGCCTGTCCGTTACCGTCGCTCGTCCAAGCTTTTAAGGCGACCGACGACCCGCGGATTATCAAGCGTAATGTCCTGGCCTGCGAAGCGATGTCGAGGGGCCTGACTGTGGGTGCGTTTTTGGGGATGATAATGGGCCTCATCAAGATGCTCCAAAATCTATCTGATCCGTACTCAGTCGGGCCGAGTATGGCACTCACGCTCCTCTCGCTCTTTACAGCGTGCGTGGTCCTTTTCTATGTCATCGAACCGTTGGGGACACGGTGGCGCTTGGCGTCTCCCGAGGCGAGTGACGAAGCGGGACCGCTGCCCATGCTGTGGTTGGGCTTGGTTGCCGTGGGGAATCTCGTCGTGGTCACGGCCTTCTTTGTATTGCTCCACGCAATGGCATGAGTGGACTCAGCGGCAACCTCGTAATCCGTGCAGCAAGATCGATGGTGCGTAAGGGGTTTGCCACGCCCGTTATCTGACGTTACAGACGGCCGATGTGGCGACGCTCCCCCGGTTTCCGGGCGAGGGTGACCAGGGCTTCGCCGCGGTCGAGGAACTTCCAGCCCAGCCAATCGACGAGCCGGAATGCGGCCTCTACCGGATGCGCGCGAAAACGATTGACCAACGGAAACCAGACCGGGTCGCCATGAGCCACGCTCATCATCCGTAGCGGCTCGAACCCGGCGGTACGCAAGAGCCGCTCCAGCGACCGAGGCGTGAATTGAAAGAGATGCACGGGCGGCGTTAGACGGCCATAGCGGCCGCTGAGTTCCTTGTGCATGAAGGTCTTGACCGCCCAGACCGCCAGCGGGCCGCAAGCGTGACGCACCAGGATCTCCAGCCGACTACGCAAGCCATCGGCGTTGTCGGTGTCGATCACGACCACTCCGCCCGACCGCAGTAGATTGTAGAGACGCCGGACCGTATCGGCGGGATCGCGAAGATGCTCGATGCAGTGCTTCAGCCGGATCACGTCGAAACTGTTCTGAGGCAGCTCCGCTTCCTCCAGCGCGCCCTCGATCACCTCGACCTGGAACTGCTCCCGCGCCCACTGCACCGCCACCGGCGAAATCTCCACCCCGGTCACATCCCAGCCCGCCCGCTGGAAACCGGCGATGTAGCGGCCGTCACCGCAACCCACATCCAACAGACGGCCGGTTGCGATCCCGGTCAGCGCCCGGATCGCTTCCCGCTGCCGGTCCGATTCCTCCAGCATCAAGGCGAGCTTGCTCTGGTCACGGTAGCCTTTTCCCTCTTCGCCCCAGTTGGACTCGTAATAGCCTTCGTCGTATTGATCGGCGAGCGAGGTCGATGCCGTGGCTTCACGCTGGTTCATCGACGCGGCAAGCTTGCGCTGGTTCATCGATGCGGCAAGCTTGCGCAATACTGGCAGGGGGTGGGCGTAGACGACCCCGCAGGCGGGACAGCGCATGGCCCGGTAAGGTTGCCCGTCACGCCCCTTGAGCGCCATCAACGTGCGCTGCGCGGCCGCGCCGCAGAGATAACAGACCACCGCTTCGTTCATAACCTCTCCTCTCGCATCACACGGCCCGGCCCTCATTGACAGACTCCGGAGCCACGGGGCAAGATACACTCTGTGCGCCGATGCTGAACCCCTAGTGAAGATTCGGGCGGGCGGTTGCGTATAGATTCGTATAGGCTGGAGGTATCTCAGATCAACTGTCCAATCACTGTTATTCGGTCAATGGTGTGAGCCGACGAATCTTTCCCCGCTTCCCGTGCCCCTCGATACATAATTGAACCTGGCGGTTCAATTCCACTCGGGAACACGGGGAATAGTGTACCGGACGAGGTTTTGAGGATACCTATAGAGAGGCAGGAGTGAGGATTCGATGAGTGAAGAGGTGCGTTTTAGCCCGACGAAACCGGCGATTCTGGATCTCGCGGGCCAATGGCGTCCAGCGATGGCGTTGGTGGGGATGTCTGCACGGCGGTCGCTGTTCCACAAACGCAACATCTTCTTGGGCGCGATCGCCCTGCTTCCGGTCGCGGTGGCCACACTCTGGCGGATCGTGATGCTGAGGATCGATGTGAATCCCGACCACCACGCCGCGCAGGGAACCATCGTTTTCGGTCTGCTGATGGGAATCTTCCAGGTTTGGATATGTTGGCCTTTGGTGACACTCTGGACCGGCACGGCGTCGATCCGCGATGAGGTGGAAGATCAGACGATCACCTATCTGCTGCTCCGGCCGCTATCCCGAGTGACACTGGTCTTCGCCAAGGCCGTGGCGGGCACGTTCACGGCGTGGACGGTGGTGGCGACCTCGATCGTTCTATCTTTCGGTGTACTTGCCACGTATCCTCCCTCGGGTCTCTTTCCCAGCGAGTTACCGCTTCTCGCGAGAGACCTGGGAGTTGCGCTCCTGGCCTGCTGGGCTTATGTGGGGGTCTTTGGCCTTCTAGGAGCCGTATACAAGCGGCCCTACCTGATCGGTGTGGCGTTCATTCTAATCTGGGAAGGCGTCATCCCGTTTGTTCCCGGGACCATTCACTACTTCACAGTCAAGTATTACATCCGATGTGTCTATTCTCATCCGGTCGAACTGAGTGAGGTGCAGTGGCTGCTTCAGCCGCTCGACCCGGTGAGTGTCCCGGTGGCTGTGCTGACGCTGCTTTTCATCGGCGCGCTCAGCGCGGGCTTGACGGTCTGGACCGCCTATCGGCGCGAGTACATTCTCGAACAGGCTTCGGGGTAAGGGGGGGGCTAGGGGCCGTCTCAGGACGATTCCGACCGGGCTGTATACGGCGGGTGGACGCTCGTCTCGTAGGCGATGGGGACGCTGTGGATCGAGACTCCATCCGGCGCGTCGTTCTGCCCGAGCCATCTCGCTCCACCGGCGGCGCGACTTGAAGTATCCAGGGCTTTGTCGATCACCTTCATGGGGTTGCTGAGCATCTTTTCGGCGGCTTGCACGCCCGCTCCCGCGGCCTTGAACGGGAGTTGCAGGGTCCGCGCCACTGTGCCGCAGCCGGTGCAGTAGACTCCCGCACACAACAGGATGATGCCCGCTAGGACCCGGCCCACCAGTGGGCGCCCCGCCAGTCGGGGATATGGGGATCGAGATCGATCGTTCATACTGTCGGCCATCCTCTTCGTTGTTTATGCCGCGTGGAGAGACATCCTCGTACAGAACATTTCAGAATCGTTTCATCTGAGGTAGTGTAGTCCATGCTTCCGCGACCGACCACTTCGCGCGGTTCTCGCGGGGCAAAGCCTGCAAACCGGGCCGAGGGACCCTTGGGCCGACCATCACTTTAGCGAGTTCGCGGCCGGTCGGCACGGTTCGTGGATAAGGGAGACTCACTTCGATGCGTTTTGGAGGGAACCGTTCCAGCGCCTCTGGAAAAGCGGCGAAACTGGACGAAGAC
>CAYTDF010000147.1:0-2310 GCA_964436365.1 uncultured bacterium
GCTCGTCAAAGGCGATCTTCGAGACGCGGATACGGTTCGAGAAGCGCTCGACGGGTGCGACTCCGTGATTCACCTGGCCTGTATTTCCAACGATCCCAGTTTCGAACTCGATCCGCAGCTCGGCCGGTCGATCAACTACGATGCCTTTGGGCCACTCGTCCAGATGGCCAAGAGCGCCGGGGTCCGGCGATTCATCTACGCGTCCTCGTCCAGCGTCTATGGCGTCAAAGAAGAAGAGAACGTCACCGAAGACCTCGCCTTGGAGCCTCTCACCGACTATTCGAAATATAAGGCTCTCTGCGAAGATGTCCTGCGGCAACATCAGTCGCCCGATTTCACGACCGTCACGATACGGCCGGCCACCGTCTGCGGATATTCGCCGCGAATGCGACTGGATTTATCCGTAAACATACTCACCAACCACGCCGTCAACACCGGCGGCATACGTCTCTTTGGGGGAGATCAACGGCGACCGAACATCCATATCGAAGACATGACGGATCTCTATGTGGACCTTCTCGCCCGCCGCCCCGAAGAGGTTGCGGGGCAGGTGTGGAACGCCGGTTGCACGAACCACCGCATGCGGGAAATTGCCGAATGCGTACGAGACACCGTCCCGCGTGACGGCGTCGAAATCGTCACCGAACCAACGGATGACATGCGTTCCTATCATATTTCTTTCCAGAAGATCCTGGATGATATTGGTTTTCAACCCCGGCGCGGCATCGGAGATGCAGTCCGCGACTTGGTTGACGCCTTTGCGACGGGCCGGATTCCTAATCCTATGGATGATATCCGGTATTACAATATACGCACGATGCAGGCGTTGAAACTTCGATAGCGCCCGTCGGCGGAGAAATACACGAAAGCCTAACCGTAGTGAATCGAAACGACCATCAAGCTGATTGGGAGGCGTGGCGTGAGGTCGCACGGCGCATTCGCCGCCGTGTGGTGGAGATGTCTCACCGAGCCCGCGCCCCGCACCTGGGTTCCTCACTCTCCTGTATCGATATTCTCGTCGCCGCCTACTGGGGCACGCTCCGGATCGATCCATCGTGTCCCAGCGATCCCCAGCGGGACCGATTCATCCTCAGCAAGGGTCACGCCGCCGCGGCACTCTATGCCACGCTCGCGTGTCGAGGTTTCTATGCCGAAGCCTTGTTGGAAGAATACACACAGCCCGGGGGTCGGCTCGCCGAGCACCCCAGTCCCGGCTGCCTGCCGGGCATCGAGGTCGCCACGGGTTCTCTCGGGCACGGCCTTCCCATCGGTCTGGGCATGGCGCTGGCCGCACGAATTCAGAAGCGTACGAGCCGCGTCTACGTACTCATGAGCGATGGCGAGTGTAACGAGGGTTCCGTCTGGGAGGCGGCGCTCTTCGCCCCGGCTCACCGTCTGGACAATCTCACCGTCATCATCGATGACAACCGCTGGCAGGCCACGGGGAGAAGCGACGAAGTCATGGCGCTTCAGCCGCTGTGCGAAAAATGGCGGGCCTTCGGCTGGGACGCGGTCGAGGTGAACGGCCACGACCTGCAGGAGCTTGTCCCGGCCCTCAATACCCAGCCGGACGGTTCCGGCAAACCGCTGGCTGTCGTCGCCCGTTGTGTCAAAGGTAAGGGCGTCTCGTTCATGGAAGACGACAATAACTGGCATTACCGAATCCCAACCACGGAAGAAGTGAAGAAGGCCCACCGGGAATTGAGAGGCGAATCGTGAGAAACGCGTTCGCGGCAGAACTTGTAGAACAGGCGCGTAGCGACGAGCGAATCGTCTTGCTTTCCGGGGACATCGGCAATCGCCTATTCAATGAATACAAATCGCTCTTCCCAGAGCGGTTTTACAACTGCGGAGTCGCCGAAGCCAACATGACCGGAGTCGCGGCGGGCCTGGCGATGTCGGGTCTGAAACCGATCGCTTACACCATCGCGCCTTTCCTCACCACACGCTGTATGGAACAGATCAAAATCGACCTCTGCTACCACCGTCTCCCCGTGGTGATCGTCGGTGTCGGAGCGGGGCTGTCCTACGCCGGTTTGGGCGCGACGCATCACGCGTGCGAAGAGATCGCCATGCTGCGCGCGTTGCCGGAAATGACGATTGTCTGTCCCGGTGACGCCCTCGAACTCCGGCAAGCCCTGCCTGCGGCACTCGCACACGACGGGCCGGTCTATCTACGGATCGGCAAGAAGGGCGAGCCGGTCGTTCATAAAACCCCACCGCCCTTCGAAATCGGGCGATCCATCACAGTGCGGCCGGGAACCGACATCTCTCTCTTGAGTACTGGAACGATGTTACCGACAGCCACAA
>CAYTDF010000147.1:2320-9501 GCA_964436365.1 uncultured bacterium
ACAACAGCCGCCGAAGCGCTTGTTGCGGAGGGGATATCCGCACGCGTCGAAAGTGTCCACACCGTCAAACCTCTCGACGTATTCATGCTTAAGGAACTCTTCGCACGCTATCGGTTGATCGTCACCATCGAAGAGCACAGCCGCATCGGGGGGTTGGGCGGAGCGGTCGCGGAATGGTTGGCCGACGAATCGGCCACCCACGGAACTCTCCTTCGAATGGGAACGGAGGATTCGTTCTTGCACAAGGCGGGCGATCAAGAGTATGCCCGCCGACACCATGGCTTGGATGTCGAATCTCTTCTCAAAGCCATTCGCGAACATCCGGCCCTGTGAGCGTCATCATGCGTATCGGAATCGACTTCGACAATACAATCGTTTGCTACGACCGACTCTTTCGTCGCCTCGCATTGGAGCGAGATTTGATCGGTGAATCGTTTCCCGCGCGGAAGAACGCTTTGCGCAACCATCTGCGTCAGCAGGGGAAGGAGCCGCTCTGGACAGAGTTACAGGGGCTGGCCTACGGCCCACGGATCATCGAGGCCGAGCCCTTTCCAGACGTGATTCCATTTCTCAACAAGTGCCGCGCTCGCGGTCTCGACACTGTGATCGTGAGCCATAAGACTCGCTTTCCATTTGCCGGGCTCCAATACGATCTCCGTGCGGCCGCGCGTGACTGGATGCAACATCACGGCCTCCTCGAAGCCGGAGGTACCATCGACGAGAGCGTTCCGGTCTTTTTTGAATCCACGAAAGAGGAAAAACTCCGCCGCATCGCGGAGCGAAACTGCACGCTGTTCATCGACGACCTCCCGGAGTTCCTCACCGAGAGCGGGTTTCCCAGCGGCGTGCACAGAGTCCTTTTCGATCCCCACGACGAACATGAGACCGATCCTGCCTATGAGCGCATGATCGGCTGGGCGGAAATCGAGTGTTGGCTCGATACGGTGAAACCGGAATCATGAACGATCCGATACTCGAACGGGCCGTGGCCGCTCTGCTGCCGGAAAACGAAACCAAGTCTCGTCCGATGTTGACGATGCTTGCCGGGGGAAGAAACAACCGTGTCTACCGGATCGATGGAACGGATCGGCCCTATCTTCTCAAGCAGTACTTCCGCAACCCGAGCGATGAACGCGACCGGCTAAACGCCGAGGATCGTTTTCTACGTTATGCGTGGGAAATGGGTCTCCGCTGCATTCCCGAGCCGCTCGGTCTGGATCGCGAAATGGGCTTGGGCCTGTACGGTTTCATAGAGGGACACGCGGTTCAATCTCCAGGTATCGACGAGCGTTGTCTGCAACAGGCCGTACAGTTCTATCAACGGCTCAGTCAAGGCTCGCCGCCGGACGATATGCCGAATGCCTCCGAAGCCTGTTTCTGCATACGTGAACATCTCGATTGTGTCGAACGAAGGTTCTCCATGCTCCAGTCGTTCGAGCCGGATGGCGGCATCGATGCCGAGGCCCGACGATGGATCGAGACCGAACTCACCCCTGTCTGGTCGCGAATCTCCGCCAACGTCCAACGCTATTTGACAGGCCTGGATATCGACTTCGACCGACCGCTACCCGAATCGAACCGGTCTATCTCTCCTTCGGATTTCGGTTTCCACAACGCGATCCTTCGACCGGATGGGAGTGTCGCTTTCCTCGATTTCGAATACGCCGGGTGGGACGATCCCGCGAAAACGGTCTCCGATTTCTTCTGCCAAATTGAGGTACCGGTCCCTGCGGAGTATTACGATTCGTTTCTCGACGGAATTCTCGCGATCCAAACGCCTCCCGAAAACGAGTCCCTGCGTATTCGCGCGATTCTACCCGTTTACCGCATCAAGTGGTGTTGTATAATTCTGAACGAGTTTCTGCCGGTTGGCGCGGCGCGACGCCGGTTCTCCGGCGGCCCGAACGAGCGTGATCGAAAGAAACGAAAGCAACTCGAAAAGGCGCAGTGCACGCTGCGGCGCGTTTGCGAGGAGGAGCGGAATTCATGGCCTATCTCGATTCCATAAGCGCGATCCACAAGAAGACAAAGCGCGATTACCTCGGCCGTGTCAACGAGTACCCGAAAGCCGAAGCGACACGCATCGCATCGCAGTTCGGGCAAGAGTATTGGGACGGCGACCGTAAACTCGGATACGGCGGGTATCGCTTCATTGACGGTTATTGGAAACCTGTCGCCGAAGCGCTGGCCAAGCACTACAAACTTCAACCGGGCGCGAAGGTGCTCGATGTCGGATGTGGAAAGGGATTCCTGCTGTACGAGTTGTCGCGCGTCGTGCCCGGCCTGGAGATCGGCGGAATCGACATTTCGGAATATGCGATCGAGAACGCCAAAGAGGAAGTTCGGCCGTTCTTACAGGTCGGAAATGCGCGAAAGTTGCCTTACCCGGCCGATGAATTCGACCTGGTGATCTCGATCAATGCCCTGCGCAATCTTTGCTGTTTCGATCTGGAGAAAGCCCTGCGGGAAATCCAGCGGGTCGGCAAGAAGAATAAATATCTTGTCGTCGAGTCCTACCGAAACGCAGAGGAAAAGACGAATCTGCTCTACTGGCAGCTGACGTGCGAGGCATTCTGCACGCCGGATGAGTGGCAATGGTGGTTCGATCTCACCGGATACGACGGCGATCACGCGTTCATCTACTTCGAGTAAACCATGACTTCAACAGACCGGCGACCCAAGAGCATGAGAGCGGCGATTCTCGTCGAACAGCGGAAACCGTTACGGGTGGAAGAAGTGGAACTCCCGGAGCGTCTGGAGGCGGGGCAAGTCTTGGTCCGCGTCGCGTGCAGTGGGATATGCGGTTCCCAACTCGGCGAAATCGACGGCGTCAAAGGTGAAGACCGCTATCTACCCCATCTATTGGGGCATGAAGGCGCGGGGCACGTCGTCGAGACGGGTCCCGGAGTCCGCACAGTGAACGCAGGCGATACAGTTGTGCTCCACTGGCGTAAAGGGAGCGGGATCGATTCCGCGCCACCGGCCTATCGATGGCAAGGGCGACCTCTCAACAGCGGCTGGGTCACGAGTTTTAACGAGTACGCAATCGTCTCCGAGAATCGATTAACCGTCATCCCCCCGGAAATCGATCTCGACGTCGCGGCCCTCCTCGGCTGCGCCGTCACCACCGGCTTCGGGATCGTCAACAATAACGCTCGGCTTCGCATCGGCCAATCGATTGTCGTGCTGGGTGCCGGGGGTGTCGGACTCAGCGTCGTCCAAGCGGCGCGAATGGTTTCCGCGTACCCCATCGTGGCGGTGGATCTCCACAAAACCCGACTCGAACTGGCCCGGGAATTGGGAGCGTCACACACTCTTCATTCCGGCGAGATGGATCTGCGCGAGGAACTCAGGCGCATCCTGGGACCTTCCGGCGCGGACGTCTTCGTCGACAACACCGGCTCCACGGAGATGATCGAACTCGGATACGAGACCATCCACAACCGCGGCCGATTGGTGCTCGTGGGTGTGCCTCCCAAGGGGAACAACGTCTCGATCTATACCTTGCCGATTCACATGGGGAAGACCCTCGTCGGTTCGCACGGTGGCGACGCCATGCCCGATGAAGACATCCCCCGCTATGTCCGGTTGATCCAAAGCGGACAGTTGCCGCTATCCAGGCTGATCACCGACACCTTCGCGCTCGACGAGATTAACGACGCCATCGAACAGATGCGTTCGGGTGCTGTGGCGGGACGGTGTATCATCCGTATGCAGACCTAGCGAATGTGAGGAGAGGATCGTATGACGAAAACGGTTGTCGTTCTGGGCAGCAATTCATTCTCCGGTAGCGATTTTATCGATATGTTGCTAGAAGAGACCGATTATTCCGTGGTCGGCATCAGCCGCTCGCCCGAAAAGAGCGCACTCTTCTTACCCTACAAACGGCGGGAAGTCTCGGCACGTTACCGGTTTGCCCAGTTGGATATGAATCGGGACATGGGAGAGATACAGACGCTACTTACAGAGACGCGCCCCGCCTACGTCGTGAACTTTGCCGCGCAGAGCGAAGTCGCACCGAGCTGGGCGCATCCCGAGCAGTGGTTCATGACCAACGCCGTCGCGGTCGCGGCGTTGAGTAACTTCCTCAAAGAACAACCCTGGCTCGAACGGTACGTTCATATCTCTTCCCCGGAGGTCTACGGGACCTGCGAGGGGATCGTCCGGGAGGACGCGCCACTGAATCCCAGCACGCCCTACGCCGCATCCAAAGCCGCCGGGGACCTGATGCTCGGAACCCTGTTTGCGCACTTCAACTTTCCCGTCGTAACCGTCCGCGCGACGAACGTCTACGGCGCGCACCAGCAGCTCTTCAAGATCATCCCCCGGTCCGCAATCTACTTGAAACAAGGCCGGACCATCGAACTTCATGGCGGCGGACATGCGGTGAAATCGTATATCCATATCCGGGACGTTTCGCACGGCGAGCGGCTGGCGATGGAACGCGGAGAGCCGGGCGAACTCTATCATCTATCCCCAGGTGACGGCGTGGCCGTTCGCGACGTTGTCCAGACGATCTGTGATCTGATGGGTAAGCGCTTCGAGGACTGCACGAACACGGTCGCGGAACGGCTGGGGCAGGACCGTGCGTATGTGATCGATTCCGAGAAAGCTCGGCAAGCGTGGAACTGGTCTCCCAAAATCTCACTGGAAGACGGTCTACGAGGCGTGATAGAATGGGTCGAAAGCGGGTGGGAAGAGATGCGGAAAGAACCGCTGGACTACATCCACAAACCCTAAGCGCGTGAAAATGATGGCAAGAACCAAAGAGCCCCAGTACGATATCTGTTTGCAGTTGTTGGAGCAAAAAGGACTGACCCCGCTCGGGCTGATGAGCAACCAAGTCTGGCTGCAAGACCCCAAGCGACTTACTTTCTTACTCTCTCGATACAAATTCGCGGCCAAAATGCTGGCCGGATCGGGCCGGGTCTTGGAAGTCGGGTGCGCCGACGGGTTTGCCACACGCATCGTCGCCCAAGAGGTCGATTCGCTGACCGCTGTGGATTTCGACCCGGTTTTTGTGGAGGATTGCAACGCTCGTATGGATGAGGAGGCCCCGTTCGATTGCCGCGTACACGATCTGTGCGCAGAGCCGATGCCGGAACGATACGACGCCGCCTATACGTTGGATGTGCTCGAGCATATCGATCCCAAGAAGGAGGCCGATTTCATTGAGAATATCCACGCATCGCTCACCGCGAAAGGCGTGCTGATCGTCGGTACTCCGTCACTGGAATCTCAAGAATACGCCTCCCCGCCAAGCAAGGCCGGGCATGTGAACTGTAAGACCGAACCCCAACTCCGGACTCTTCTGGCGCGGTATTTCAATAACATCTTCATCTTCTCCATGAACGACGAGGTCGTGCACACAGGCTTCTATCCCATGGCGCACTATTTGCTCGCGCTCTGCTGCTTCCCCAGGGAGAACCGGGCGGATGAAGAAAGCGCATGAACCCATAGACACGTCCAGCCAAACCCTGATCGTCGGCGCGAACGGGCTGATCGGCCGAGCGCTGTTTGACGAATTGCAGCGTCAGAACCGGCGCGCCGTGGGCACGGTGCACCGCCTCGATGCCATGACTTCGGGCACGATTCATCTGGACCTAACGTCAGAGCCCAGCACGTGGAAGTTGCCGGAAGACATACGAGTCGCATTCCTCTGTGCGGGTATCACTTCGTTAGAGGCATGCCGCCGCGAGCCGAGGCGGACGGCGCTGATCAACGTCGAGCGCACACAGGTATTGGCGGAGACGCTGGCCGAGCGGGGCGTCTTTACGATCGCTTTCTCAACCAATCTGGTCTTTGACGGCTCTCTTCCCCACAGCAAGGCAGAAGAGCATCTGAATCCACAAACGGAATACGGCCGTCAGAAGGCAGCGCTCGAAAACGGTCTGACGCACCTTGGCCAAAACGTGTCGGTCGTGCGGCTCACAAAAATCCTCGGCAACAGAATGCCGCTCTTTGAGGGTTGGTGCGGAAACCTCCGGAACGGACAGGTAATCCATCCTTTTGCAGATATGCGATTCGCTCCGGTTCCGCTCACGTTTCTGGTGCGCGCCCTGCTCGAAATCGCCACGCGGCGCTGCACCGGAGTGATCCAAATATCGCCGCAGGACGAGATAACCTACGCGGACGCCGCACGTCTCTTGCTCGAAGAGCTGCGTGCCGCTCCGGAATGCCTACAAGCGATCCGATGGGCGGACGAGGAGCTGCGACTGGAGCACGTGCCGACACACACGACGTTGGATGCATCGAGATTGCAGCATGAGCTGGGAACCACTCCGCCAACCGCCGTGGAAGCGGTGCGGGAATGGGCTCGGGATTATTCGACAGAACGGGAACAATCGTGAATGCGGAGAAACGAGACATGGAACGTCCCGCTCCCAACCGCGCGAACTGCCACGTGTGCCGCGTGGGCGGACTCAAGTTGTCTCCGACGTATGAACGGCTAGCGCGAGTGACCTCCGACTGCAAACCGTGGCCGAAGGGGGGAGCGCTCGGGGTATGCACAGTCTGTGGGTGCGTCCAAAAATCCGTGGATGCGCAGTGGCGAAGGGAGATCGAGGAGATTTACGCGGACTACACCATCTACGCACAGAGCGGCGGTGTCGAGCAAGCCGTCTTCGATTCGTCCACCGGCGTATCGGCGGCGCGCTCCGAACTCCTCGTGGACCGACTGAGGCGGACACTCGACTTGGGCTCCAGCGGCCGCCTGCTGGATGTGGGATGCGGGAACGGGGCACTGTTGCGGCTCTTTAGCGACAGGCTTCCCTCATGGAGACTGGCGGGAAACGAACTGACGGCGCATACCCGTGCGGCGGTCGAAGCCATTCGAGGTGTCGAAGCGCTGCATGTCGGTCCACCGCTGGAGGTGCCGGGTCGTTTCGATCTGATAACCCTGGTCCATGTCTTGGAGCATATCGAAAACCCAGTCGAGTTTCTCGCAGGCCTAAAGAGCAAGTTCGCTCCGGGTGGAAAGCTGTTTCTCGAGGTTCCGGGGTTTCAGCGGAACGCTTTCGATCTACTGATCGCGGACCACTGCTCGCATTTCACCGCTGAGGGCCTATCCGCCGCCCTGCATCGTGCGGGGTACGCCTCTTTGCATGTCTCGGAGGAGTGGGTACGAAAAGAGATATCCGTTGTCGCCGCTCCCGTGGAAAGTGGATCGCCAGTTGAGTTGG
>CAYTDF010000148.1:0-9499 GCA_964436365.1 uncultured bacterium
ACCGATCAAAGGCGCGGGAGTCATGAAAACGACAATCGCGGCCAAGGTCGCCAGCCGGGCGTTCTTGCCCGGAGGCTGGCTCTGCCCCGCCCAGCCCATGCCCAGCCGCGCTCCCACTAGAACGATCAGAGAGGCCGTGCCCAACGCATAGAGAAGTGTGTTGCGGAACTGAGGAAAGTTGAGGGCCATCGCTTCAACCACTGGCGCGGGAGAACGTACACCGAATGCGAGCCCCAAGAACGGCAAACCAAGTGTAAACGCCGTCACCAAAACGACATAGCGGAATGCGCCTGAATCCGCGCCCCCGTTCTCATCGGCCGTGAGTTGGAAAAGCGAACCGGACGTATCCTCACCGAGGGGATCCGTGGACCAGACCGCCGTACGGCGAACGGTCCAGGCGATACATCCTCCGATACAGACGATGCAACCCACCAAGGGCGCGGCCAGCCAGGCAGCACCGGCAATGTCGAGATGCCCCGCGAGACGGATGGAGACATCCAGCATCAAAGTGTTCACCTGATGCACATCGGCGACAAGTGTATCTCCAAGAACCAACGCCGCAACCAACATCCCCCCCACGAGAAGCCCGGGCCAAAGACGCGGCCAATCGAGGGACCAGAAAGCGCGCGAACGCCAGATCCCAAAACCGTGGCACGAGTCCAACATCCGCGCCGCAGCCTCGGCTCCTTGCGAAAACGGCTGTCTCAGAATCCCGGCGGCGAGAAGCGGTACCGGCCAATACGCCAATCCATAGCTCAACAAGCACCCCACCGGACCGAACAGCATGTGTCCGATGCCATCGCTCAGCCCCCCGCCCTCCACGGTTGGGATCGCAAACCGGCCGCCTCCCAACGTGCTCAGACGCGCGGGCAAAGCAATCAGCCCCGATGCGATTAGAAACGGCGGTGTGGCCAATACCACCAGTGGCAAGATCATCCATTTTCGCGCCATCGAACTGCCGCGCACGATCAGGGGTAGCATAGGAATAGAGACCAGCGTTGCCGCCACCGCCGCCAGCACCGCAAGCCCAACCGAAACCAGAAGGTGCCGGGACTCGGAAACGCCCCAAGAGACCGTTTGAGCGGCACCGTCATGCCAACCCGCCGGGACGAGCAACACAATCACCGGCAAAAGAATCGCCGCCGCCCCTATCGTTGTGAGAAATCTCCCAGGTGTCATGAGGTCAGTATAGGACGTTCTCGAAAGTTTTGTCCGGGAGCGCACAAAGCGCTAGAACAGAGGCCGGAGGGCTTCCAAGGCGTCGGGAAGCACCTCGGCAACCTTCTTATAGTCGACGGGCCGATAGCGTTCGCCCGCGCCGGGAGCGTCGAATGTCGAATCCGTACGAAGCGGAATCTGCCGTCCGCGGGCGTTCGCCAACATCTCTTCCACTTGGGATGAAAGCAAAGCGTCGATCACCTTGCGCGCCCCCTCGGGGTTGGGCCCGCCACGTATCAACGCGACGGTGTTGGGAATCAACAGCGTGCCCTCGGTGTCGGCATCCGGATAGATCATGGCCACGGGGCGCCGATTGGCCAGCGCTCCCCAGACATCGTCGGTGTCGGTCAGTCCGACCTTGAGAACCCCATCGGCAACTTGATCGCGTACGGTGGCGTTCCCCGGTAAGAATTTCACTTCGTTCGCTTTCAGGGCCGTGAAGAATTCCACCAGTCCGGGCCGTCCATTCCACAAATAGAGAGCCCCGGCATGAGTCGAGGTGGTTCCGAAGAATGGCTTGGCGACCCCCACTTGCCCCTTCCATTTCGTATCCAGCAGATCGCTCAAACGGCGCGGCGCTTCCTCGGCGGGGACAGTACGTGTGTTGTAGACGATAACTCGCGCGCGGGCCGCGAACCCAGTCCAATACCCCTCGGGGTCGTAGAATCCCTCGGGATACGCCGAGAGTTGGGGCGAACGGTAGGGCTCCAGCACTCCCTTATTCGCGAGTTGGACCGTGCGCGCCACTTCGGAGTTCCAGAAGATATCGGCCTTGGGATGGACCTTCTCCGCAAGAAGGAGTTGGTAGAGCCCGGTGGTCTTGGTGGCCTCAGCGTCATACTTGGCGACCACATCCAGGCCGGTTTGCGTCGCGACATAAGCGAGTACGGGCTCGGAGATATCACGGTCCAGCGATGTGTAGACCACGACACGGCCGCTCCCATCTCCACATCCCACCAGCATCGCGCAAACCAACGCCACGCTCGCAACGAATAAACAACAAGACACCCCAACACATCTGAGACGATCCATCACAGTTCCTTCCGAACGATAACGCTTGAAAAGCAACACATCCGATACGGGAGGGTAGCACACGGGTAGAACGGTTATCCATCACAACGGTAACACCGCTACGACAACGAGCCGCAGACTAGGGAGCGAGATCGGAATGTTCCTTGGCCCACGTCAGGTACTCATCCACGGTATAGAATGTCCCGAAGCGATAGAGGCGGCCCTTGTCCTCGACAAACTCGGTCCAGTTGCGGTCCCAAGAATCGCCGGTTTTGGCCATCCAGTCCGCAAGAGTTCGTTCCATCTCCTTTTGGATCGAAGCCGCAGCTGGATCGTCAGCCAGGTTCTTCAGTTCGTAAGGATCCTTCTCCAAATCGTAAAGGACCCACGGTGCCTTCTCGGTGCGGGCATACATATACCGCGCTGTGCGTACGCCACGCCAGCCGCTTTCGATACGGCCACCTTTGTAGGGACCGAAGAGCTGGAAGAAGACAGACTCGGGTGCGGCCACATCCCCTTCCCCCACAATCGCCTTCGAAATGTCAGTCCCCTGCATGGCGGTGGGCGGATCGATCCCGCACAACGAAAGCAAGGTCGGCGCATAGTCGACATGCGAAAACATGGCCTCTGAAACGCGGCCCGCGTCGACACGCGCGGGATAACGAACGATGCCGGGAACGCGAATCGATTCCTCCCACGGTTTCCGTTTCAACCACGTCCCTTGCGAACCCAGCATGTCCCCATGATCCGAGGTAAACAGCACAATTGTATCTTCGCGTAGCCCCAGTTCATCGAGCGTGCTCATCATCCGGCCGATCTGGTCGTCGATGGCGGTGACGGCGGCGTAGTACTTCGCAATATCTTTCCGTTCGGCTCGACGCACACCTTCCTTCCAGTTCGGGCGCATCTGTAACCGCTCGGGATCGTAGAGTTTTTCGTACTTCTCCGGGGCGTCGTAGGGATCGTGAGGCGGACCCATGGCGACCGTCAGGAAGAACGGACGGTCTTTCGATTCCTTCAGAAACTCGATCGTCAAATCCGCCCACGCTTCGACCTCGAAGCGTTCGATCGGGATCGGCTCTTCGGTATCGCGGAAGTACTGCGTATCGAAATGCTTGTGACTGCATTGGTTCGCAGCCCAAAAGTCGAAACCCTGACGCCGTGGCCCAGGAGGCACAAAGCCCGGCATGCGCTTTCCACCATCCAGATGCCACTTGCCGATAAAGCCTGTCCGGTACCCGTTGTCTTGGAAGAGTTCGGCCACGCTCTGTTCAGATTCGCGTAGGCGAAGATCGTTGGCGATCAGACCGTGCCGGTGACTGTACTTGCCGGTCAACATGCAGGCCCGCGCGGAGCAACAGACAGGCGTGTTCGCGAAGGTGTTCGGCAGGAGCACGCCCTCCCTGGCGAGGCGGTCGATATGAGGGGTTTGGACGTCGGGATTACCCATGCACCCCATGGCGTCTCCTCGCATCTGATCGGGGAAAATAAGTAGAACGTTGGGTTTACGCTTCGATTCGGCCGCGCCGGTCCCTGCCGTGAGTCCCAGTTGGACAGCCGCCAACGCTCCCGTCCCTCCCACAACGAATTGCCTGCGGTGCAAAGCACTCATCCGCACTCACCTCTTCCATGCGCTCGGCGGTCAAGAAGTCGCCAGTACTCGAACGGTATCCAGTATAGAATCCGCCTCAACGGTTGCAACCGCGTGGCGACATCTCGTAATGGGGTTGCAAACGATTGCCTGCCGGGATATCTCGTTGCCATATCGTGCGCCGTTTCGCGTATGGTACACTGCCGTTTACATTTTTCTCGGATACTGGATCCAAGAAGAAACGAATTGAGACTTTGGAGACGCTCGCATGACACGTACATTTCTCTTCACAATAACCTTCTCGCTTCTGGGGAACTTCGTTTACGGTGCGGAAGGAAGCCTCCGCGAAGGGAGCGCTCCACCTGCGTTAAATGTCCCCCATTTCCCCGACCGGATGCACGCATTCGTCTGGCGAAACTGGAGCGTGGTCGATGCGAAGCGGCTGGCCAAAGTTCTCGACACGAGCGCCGACAATGTCCGCCGGGTGGCCACATCGATGGGCTTGCCGGAACGGCAACCGGATCGGTTCCCCGACAAAGAGCGGATCTACATTACCGTGATCCGACGCAATTGGCATCTTCTCCCCTACGACCAGCTGCTTGTGCTTCTCGATATGTCCGCCGAGCAGTTAGCGTACTCGCTACGGGAAGACGATTTTCTCTTCATCAAACTGGGGTCGCTGAAACCCAAGTGCGAACCTCTCCGCTACAGTTCCCCCGACGAGAAGAGCCGGAAACGTTGCGCCGCGATTCGTGCGTTTGTGCGTAAAACGTTCGGTGCCGCACTGGAACAGCCAAGAGAGGCGCGCCTGCAGTTTGTCGATACACTCAGCCGGGTGGAGCCGTCTGCAGCGTCGGCCGCTTCCAAGGACAAGAGCGCACGCTTCTCGCCGCGTTTCGTTTACTCCTACTTCGCTCTCTATGGCGACCCCCTACTCAACCCGGAACTCGACCCGTACCCGGAAGGTCTGCTGCAAAAGTTGTCCGGTCTGGGCGTGGACGGGATCTGGATTCATACCGTGCTTCGCCAACTCGCCCCGAGCCCGCTGTTTCCGGAGTTTGGCGAAGATCACGCCGTCCGCCTGGCGAGCCTCCAAGCGCTGGTGCAACGCGCGGCGCGCTACGGGATCGGTGTTTATCTCTATATGAATGAGCCGCGCGCAATGCCGGAGGCGTTCTTTGCCAACCGCAAGAAGATGCAGGGCGCTCAAGAGGGGGATTATTTCGCGTTGTGCACGTCGGTCCCCGAAGTACGGCAATGGCTGAGCGATTCCCTTGCGCACGTCTTCACGAATGTCCCCGGCCTGGCCGGTGTATTCACGATCACGGCCTCGGAGAACTTCACCAGTTGCGCATCGCATAACCGCCATACGAACTGTCCAAACTGCAAAGAGCGAACGGCTGCGGAGATTATCGTCGAAGTGAACACAGCCATCGCAGCCGGTGTGCATCGCGGCAATCCCCAAGCCAAAGTGCTGACTTGGGATTGGGGCTGGCGGGACGATTGGGCTCCCGATATTATCCGCGGCTTGCCGAAATCGGCGTGGCTGATGTCGGTCAGCGAGTGGTCGAAACCGATCTCGCGCGGTGGCGTGCAGAGCACGGTCGGTGAATACTCGATTTCGGCCGTGGGCCCGGGACCGCGCGCGAAGAAACACTGGGCGCTCGCCAAGGAAGCGGGCTTGAACACCGTCGCCAAGGTTCAGATGAATGTCACCTGGGAACTTTCCGCCGTGCCCTACCTACCGGCTCTGGACCTGATCGCGGAACACTGCGCGGGTCTTTCGGCCTCGGGTGTGGATGGGCTGATGCTGAGCTGGACGTTGGGCGGGTATCCCTCGCCCAACCTCGAACTCGTGCAACAGTTCGAACAGGATCCGCCCCCCACTCAGGAAGAGGCGCTGAACGCCGTGGCCCGCAAACACTTCGGTGCCGCGGGTGCGCCCTACGCTCGCAAAGCCTGGACCGCGTTCAGCAACGCGTTTCGGGAGTTCCCGTATAACGGTTCCGTCGTGTATCGGTGTCCGCTGCAGGTCGGCCCCGCGAATCCGCTGTACGGCACGCCAACCGGTTACGCCTCCACCATGGTCGGGATTCCGTACGATCACGTCGACGGATGGCGTGGCCCCTACCCGCGCGGTGTTTTCGGGGACCAGTTCACCAAGGTGGCCGAAGGCTGGGAGAAGGGTCTCGACGACCTCCGGCGAGCGGCGGAGAGTGCTCCCAAAGAGAAACGTAACGCCGCGCACGCGCAACTTGGACTCGCGCAGGCCGCGCAGCTTCACTTTGCATCGGTCGCCAACCAGATTCGGTTCACCACGGCCCGCGACGCGCTTCTGGCCACCGAGCCTTCTCTGTCACCAAGGGAACGCGCCGTCCTAATCGACCGCGTCAAACAGACCCTTGCCAGCGAAATCGAAATCGCCCGGAAGCTCTTTTCGCTGACGTGCCAGGATTCACGCATTGGATACGAGGCCTCGAACCAATACTACTATCTGCCCGACGACCTGATCGAGAAAGCGATCAATTGCCGCGCGATTCTGGATAGGGTTCCCGAACTGTATCCATCGGCATCCAACTGACGTCGAGGCGAGTTCGGCGCCTCTTCCGTCGTTAGCGTTTCAGTAGCCAGACTTCCGCCACACGGGATTGCTGTCGCCAGTTCAGATGGGCCTCGTCGGTGGGAACATCCCAGGTGATTTCGATCGCGCCGGTTTCAATGAACTTCCCGGGAATCGGGAACTCCTTGAACTGCCCGACTTCCTTCCCATCGAGCGTGGGTTGGATTCGCTCGCCGTTCACACGGGTAAGCGCCTGACCACAGCCAGTCATGCGTAGTACGTATTGTGCTTCCGTGTCCAGGTTCTCGTACCGCAGGCCCAGGGGCCAATCCATGGTCCATTGCCACGAGAGCCGCGCCCGGCTGTATCCGCTGTCCCACCACCAGTAGCCCGGATTGGGATCGCGGCGCATGAGCGGATCGGTACCGAGCCCCTCGCCCCGAATCAGGTGAGGCCCTTTGGCGATGTTGCCGAGGTCGTCGTAGAAACTGCCCGGACCGGGATTTTCCCAGGTTCGTATTTGCTCCAACCGGTCGCGTTTTTCGCTCTCGCCGGTCATGGCTCGTATCGTGGCGAACTCATCCTCCAACCACCAACGATTGTTGAGCGGGTAGTCGACGAGGTCGAGAACACATCCGCGCTCTGTGCCGCTGCCGTGGTAGCGAGAGACGCTGGTCTGCAAACCGATCGACTCGAACAGGTCCTGGCAGTGCTCGTCAATACGTCGGCGCAGATCCGGCCGAATCGGCTCGGTATCGCCTCTTTGAACGGTCTCCAGCGCGGCTTGCATCGCACCTTCGATGCCGCGTATGTCGATCTCAGCAAGTATCGTGTTCGCTTCGTCTTCGAGCGCGGATTCATAAATAAGCCTTTGGCGCGTGTAGGCATCGTAGCTGGCCCGCAAGAGACAAAGCTGCCAGCGCCAGTTTCCGGCCAGCGAGAGGTTTCGCTTTTCCAGATCGAGCCAGAGCGCCAATGTCGCATCGACCGCACCATTCGTAGCCAGGGGCCCCTCCCAGTTCTTTTCGAGGGCGAGAATACCATCGGCGGCGAGCCCGGCGTCCTGAGGACCGAAGAAGAAACGGGCGTAATCCATGAGAACGTCGCGCACATCCGCTTCGGGGTCCCACCCCAGCGCGCTCCAGACGACCTTGTTGACATCGTCGTGGATACCGTCGGAATAGGCCAAGAAACCGTCGCTGTGGGGCGCAAAGGCGTTGTGCATCTGCGCGTAATAGACCGGCTGCGGATTGGGGCATTCACGCCCCAACGTCAACGAGAACGCGGGGTCCCACCACTTCACGGGGAACTGGCAGCGTACCGTGTGGGTAATGTCGGAATAACGCCGGAGTTGGTATCTCTTGTCGAGCCGCGCCCGCATCCACGGTAGGGGTGGACTGCTCGGCCCGGCGGCTAAGCCCCGCAGCCAATCGGGCTGATTTTCATCCATGCACTCGAAGAAATACTTGACGTCATCGGGATCGAAACCCTGTAGCGAAATCCAAACCCCTGCGGCGGGATGATGTACTTTGAGCCGCTCGGCGATGTCCTTCAGAAAGGGCATGACCAGCTTGGGGTGATTGTTACCCGGGTCGCCGCCCGGAAAGAAGACATGATCGAGCCGTGGGCAGTCACGATAAAACTGCTCGTGCGATTCCAAAGCCTTCTTGCGCTTGTCGAGGTCGTTCAGGTCAAAGTCGGCGGGAGTCCAAACCCAATAATCCAAGTCGTATCGCGCGCAGATTTCGCCGAGTTTCCGGTTCATCTCTCGGCGCGAAACCTTCATCAGGGGATTCTCGCGCTCGTCCTCGAAGGGAATGTTCTCGATGGAGTTGGCCCCGAATAGCGCCAGCTCTCTGATGTACCGATCGTACTGTTCCGGACTCCAAGCGTCGTAGGAGTTGGCGCGTGAACGATATCCGAGTTGATGGCCACGGATCGGGTAGACCGGCGAGGTGGCAATATCGAGATCGCCGGGGATACCGATCTTCGCCGGTCCCCATTCGGCCTTCCGCAGTACGTTGCCGACAGCGAACAGAACACCTCGCGGATCCGCCCCGAGAACCCAAACCACAGGGGCTGCCCCGTCTTTCGTTTCGACAAGCAGCCGGTAGCCTTCGGGACGCGTTTCGGGAGCGTCCGGTTTGGTCTGCGGAAGTGCGCGTCCCCAGGCTTCGGCACCCGCATGGGTCGCCACTGCGATGACAGTCTTCCCCTCTGGCCATTGGGTGACTGTCGGCAAACGTATCCCGGACCGTTCTTCGATCTCCTCGATCAGCACCAGCGCGGCGGTGGCTTCTCCCACCGGCCGTTCGCCATCACGGACAACGACAACAGCGTCCTTAAGATCGAGAGTTTCTGTCGCCCAGTTCGCCTGCGCCATAACCGTAGAAGCACATGCAAGCAATAGACCGATCCACCGTCGAGCGGCTCGTTGGGTATCCATTCGTCTTCTCCTGTGGGCGCTTGGCGTCGGCTCAATACTCGCCGCACGTCACTCCGTGCCCGTCACTCAACGTAGGGGCAGGCATAGAGATGCACGCCGAGCCCCGCGAAATCGTCCGTGAACGCTCCATCTTTGAGCGAAACGCGGCGGTTCTCTCCCAGAACCTCGAGTTCCTGTACCGCGCCGATCTCCGGTGGCAACGCCGCGAAGTCTACGGTAGCGGCATCGATACCAGTGTTGGTGGCAATTATGTAGACCGTGTCCGCCGTGCGTTTGCAGAGCAGTTCCACACCCGCGACAATCGTCGACCCACGCTCGTGATAGCGAAGGACCGGAGTGTGCGGCAATGTCTCACCGAGAATGGCGGGACTCATCTCTCCAATCTCGTTCAGGGCACGAGCGAGATCGCCGAGATAGGCGTGGTTCTCGGGAACGTAACTCAAACCCCAATACTGCAGCCCGTTGGCTCCGTGCACGATTGCGTTGTAGGCCATGAAACGCGCCTCGTGATAGGATGGAAAGAGGATGTCCTCGGTCCTCTGATCTTCGCTCCGGAGACATTCCCACGCGAATCCCTGCAAGACAACGAAGACGGCTTGGTTGTCATTGGCGACTTCGCGCATCTTGTCAACAATCTCCCCAGTGCAACTCGGCGTCTGGTTGGGGAGATCGC
>CAYTDF010000149.1:0-9442 GCA_964436365.1 uncultured bacterium
TTGATGTGGTCGCCGCACACTTCGGTCGAAGACGTCGGCGACGACTACGCCAAGACCTGGTTCGGACGCGCCGCCGCGCCGTTGATGGCCAAGGCGGTTTTTCAGCTCGAGGAGAATCACGAAGCGCCGCTGCTGAACAACCCCGGTATCGACGCCTACTACCGGTGGGTCAAAGAGGCGGGCGAGACCATGCCAGAGGTTTGGTCTGACGCGAACTGGTTGTGGTGTCAATACATGCAGAGGGCCGCGCTCGACAAGTACGTGCAACTTGAAGGGCGATCGCAGGTGAACGTTCAAGCGAAGATTGAAAAGCGTATCGCGCACGCCTTAGGTAATGGGAAACTCGACGATGCGATAGAGGATGCGTTGAGTTGGCTGAACGATCGTATCGACACCGAAGAGATGGCGCGGCTACGCGACGAGGCGCGAGTACTCGGCGAACGTAGCGACAAACTCTTCGGCGTCCGCAGTACCGGCTACTTCAACTTGGAACGCGATTTTATCGGCCTGGGTTGGTTGGAAGAGCAACTGAAGAAGGCGCAGGCCACCGCCGGGGAAACGCGAATCGCTTTGCTGGAACGAATCGCCAACTACACTGACGCGGGGGAAGGCGGCTACTACGACAACGCCGGTGAACCCGGTGCCGCACCGCACATGATCCACGGCACGCCGTACGATCATGGCCAGCCGTATACGCGTCTGGCGTTGTCGGAATCCAACCGGCCGAGTCAACGCAGCATGGCCTTCACCGCACACGAAAAACAAGGCGTGACCTTTCAGTACGACGATCTGGATCCCGACGCTCGATACAGCGTTCGCGTCACGCTTGTCCGGCCCCGTTTTCAAGAACGGTACGCGATGCGGATGAACCAGAAATGCGAGACAATTTATGCCGATGATTTTGTTCTGGCGAAAGAGCTAGAACTTCCCGAGCGGACCAGCCGCTTTTTCGCGTTCGATATTCCCGAGGAAGCCACGCGTGATGGAAACCTGACCGTTCGGTTTGAGAAATCCCCGGACGTGGCTGCGGGTCCGAGAATCGACGTTCAGGTTTGGCGGAACAGCGGTGGTTGGGGGACGCTGGTTTCGGAAATCTGGTTGATGAAGCGTCCGTAGAGCGTTCGTGTCACCTCGTTCCCCTATTGCTGCGCTCTTGATTGTGTGGTATCATGTCTTGTTGACATTGAACCGGAGAAGATACTTGACGGTGCGCGGAAACCCCGGAGGAGATATCCGACGATGCACAAGAGCCGAAATGCTTTTACGCTGATTGAACTACTCATTGTTGTGGCCATTATTGGGATTCTGGCGGCGATTGCTGTGCCGAACTTTATGAACGCGCAAGTCCGGGCCAAAATCGCCCGGGCCAAGAACGATCTTCGTAGTTTCGGAACGGCCTTGGAGAGCTACTATCTCGATCAAAACGACTATCCACGAGACGAGACCGATGACAATCGCTTCTATAAGTACCTCATCAATCCTTGTTGTTTTCCTCTGACCACGCCGGTCACCTACATGGCCGACATTTCGGCCCGCGATCCGTTCTTGAAGGAGGCGCAGATCGCACAGCAAGGGCTGGAGGGCGGACACACAGGATCGTATTCGTATTTTCATTACCAGCAGCGGCTTGGACAATACTTCGTAAAATACCCACGCGCCTACAAGAAAGCCTATTGTGTTCTGAGCCAAGGACCTGATTTCCAGGCCGATTTTCTGCACATGCTCCCGGGGTACGTCGCGTATCCCGACGGTAGTTTTCCTTGGAAATCGACTGCGTACGCTTCGAGCAACGGCTTGCTCAGCAGAGGCGATGTCGCCTACTTTGGCGGAGGCATTCCGGTCAACGGTCTGTATGGCGGCTAGATTCTCATTCCGTGCACCAGAGTGCAAAGAGTAACGCATTCTCTAGCGAGATTTGCAGGCGAACCGGTTCTTGTATCGACTCGATGCTTCCCCGTTCCCACTCGACGGGAACGTCCAAACCGTCTCGCTGAATCGGTTTGGAGCGCGCCACGATTTCCCCCTGCGCGTTCAGCGCCGTGACGCGGGCTTCCCCAAAATCCGATTGCACGTTCAGGTGGAGTTTCTTGCCCGCGAGCGTGAGCGGTCGAGTCAGCAACCCGCCACCGGAATACGAGGCTCCCAGCGAGACGAAACGATCGCGCTTCACTGTGGCGAAACCGATTCCCGAGCCTCGCCGTCCCTTGTCGTCGCCCTGATACGGGCTGTGGCGGTATGTCCGGCCGCTGTAGTAGAAACGGATTTCGTCGCCGTCCACGAGCAGCGGGTTGTTCGCGACCGAGGTGTTGAATCGATCCCACTCGCCCACACCGCCCAGCGGAATGAACGCAGACCGGTCGCCCACGCGCGTGAAGTCGACGCCATCGCGGCTCACCGCCAGTTGGATATCCAGATAACCCGCATCCGCGCGATTGTGGAAGATCTGAACCAGGCCGATGTAAATGGATTCATACGGAAATACGGACATCGAATAGATTTCGGTGCCCACGGGGTCGCTCGTATCCGCGAGCATCACGATTGGCGCTTTTGCGGGATCGACGATGTCCCAGCGTTCGAAATCCGGCGATTCCACCCGGGCCACCGCCCGGCCCCAGTAATAGCGCTGAAACCACGGGTCGTCCTTCCAGAGTTCAGCAACTTCGGGCGAGGTGTATTTCGTGCGCCCGTAGAGAACGTATTTCTGTTTTTGGGGATCGAACATCCAGTGCGTTCCGCCGTCGCAGATCGCCTCCGTCGTCCAGTTATCGAGGAGTGTCCAACGCAGTCCATCCGGGCTGGCGGCCACGCCCAGGCCACGCCGTTGGCCTCGATGATATGGGTCCATGCGCGGACCCGAGTAGCCGCGTTCGATGCTGAGAAAGCCCATCTTGTATCGTCGCTGAGGGTCCGTTTCGCGCGCGTCCTTAAAGACGCCGAAGCATTCGTAGAAGTTGGGGAGCGCGTTCACTCCTTCAGTCGCACCGCGCAGAACGACACCGTTCGTCGGTTGCCCCTCGATGCGGACCCAGTCCATGCGTGGTTTTGTCCACTGGATACCGTCGTGGCTCTCTGCGTATCCCACGCCGCGCCCATTGTGGTACCACATCCGATACCGCCCTTCGTCTTGCAGAACCGAGCCATAGAGCAGCGCAACCGGCAGTTCCCACGATTCGGACGGCCAGAAGACCGGATTCCCTTCGTATTTCTCCGCGGTGTGGACTTTTCGAACCAGACCCGTCGCGGATTCGATCAGAGCGTCATCCAGGAAAAGCTGTTTCGTCTCGTTCAAGACCAGCGGTGCATCCGTGACCGCGAGGGCGAGGCTGACCGCGGTGAGGCAGCACGAGGTGAGCATTGCGATTCTCCTAAGACAGGCTGCGCACGGCCTTTGCGACGGTTACTTACGTTCCGTAATTATGCCGTAGATGTCGGGACGCCGGTCGGCGAGGTGGTTGTTGGTCTTGGCCTGGCTCAGATCGATGTCGGAAATGAGTACGGTGATATCCGTCCCCTCTTCCTCCACCAAGACACCGCCGCGCGGCGTTGTGATCAAGCCTTGCTTGGGATGTGTGAACGCAATAAAACACTGATTCTCGAACGCGCGTGTGCGCATCATGGCCGTGTTGAAATCGCCGAAGAAGCCGTACGTCGGATTCAGAATCAACCTCGCGCCTTGCAGGCGTAGCGTCCGCGCGGTCTCCGGCCAACGCCGGTCGGCACAGATCATGATGCCCACCGGCCCCCACGGCGTATCCCAAACTGGAAGCGCTTCTCCGGGGGTATACTGCAGGTCGTGCGTTTGCAGATGCGTCTTGTGGTAGACGCCGATTCGCTCTCCCGTGGGGTCCCACAGTCCGGCGGCGTTGTAAAGCTGTCCGTTTTCCTCAGACATAAAACCGAAACAGATGTACATGCCGTATTGTTTGGCTTTCTCCGAGACTTGTTGGAGATAGGGGCTAGTATCGAGGGGTTGGGCGATGGTCTGCAAGCGCTCGGGCGTGGAATTCTTCGCGGCGCACGCGTAACCGTCTAGCCAGCATTCCGGCGTAATCAAGACGTCGGCTTTCTGTTTGCCTGCCATGTCGGCGCAGGTCAGGAATGTCTGAAAATTCAGGTCGAGGTTCCACTTTTCCGGCACGCTTCGCATGAGCGCCAGACGCACGGAGTCGGATGCCGGTTTATCGGAGGTCATCTTCGTACCGGGTGCGGCGCACATCCCGAATACCGCTGCCAGTAGGAGCGGAGCGCATATCTGAAACCATCGTCTGCGGTGTGTCATTTGGAGCACCTTTCTTATCTTCGTCGATCTTAATTCCGGTTAGCCAGGTCAGAGTTAGCCGTTCGGCTTTCCTGACCTCTGGCGGCATTCGGCGTGGGGAGTGTGAGATTGCCATTTCGAATTATTGAACCTGAGTTTGGCCTCAACGTCCAGGGTTTACTTGGACGTGGATGACCCTACAATTCAAGAGCGTTGTCAAAAGACCGATTAGGGGGATATAGGAATGTGTAAGACGAAACTACATGCAAGCGTGTTAGGGCTTCGCGGAGTCATTCTCGGCTGCGCCGTGAGCCTCTTGGCCGGTCTGATTGCCGGGACGGCTGAGGCGGAGACGGTCACTCTGGAGAACGAGTCTGTCCGCTATGTCATCGGTGAAGACGGACTGAATCTGCATTTTATCGACAAAAAGAGCGGCGTCGATTACCTCGATCCCAGTGCAAGCACACCCTGCGCCCGCGCCAAGGTGGCCGGGAAAGACGAACCTCTGCGGGCTCTCTCTTTTGACGGCAAAGCGTTGGTCATGCGCTTTGGGGACGCCGGGATTCAAGTCACGGTTGGGGTCACTGCGAAGAAACGCCATTTTCTTTTCAGAGTCACCGACGTTCGCGGAGAGGGTATCGAGGAACTGACTTTCCTGAATCTGGCGCTCGTCCAGAAACCGGGCGACCCGTTTGCCGGATGCGCGCTGGCGCTGAACCTGCAAACCAATGTGCCGGAGTTGCCGCAACCCAATAGCAAGGTTCACGCCTTCTGTTATCCCCGGTTCGGATTGATCGGTGCGGAGGCGGCGCTGGTTGGGTGTACGGGCGGTGAACTGCGATCCGTTATCCAGGACGTTGTCACGGCGGCCGAAGAACTTCCGCATTCCTCCATCGGTGGTCCCTGGGCGCTCGACGCGCAGATCAACGCCGGTTCTTATCTTTTCAATTTCGGCGGTCTGTCGGAAGAGACTGTCGACGACTGGATCGCTCTGGCGAAACAGGTCGGTATCAATCAGATCGATTTCCACGGCGGCTCATCCTTCCGGTTCGGCGACTGCCGCCCGAATCCCGAGACGTACCCGAACGGCCGCAAAAGTCTAAAAGCCGTAATCGACCGGCTTCACGAGGCTGGAATCGTGGCGGGGCTCCACACGTATGCGTTTTTCATCGACAAGAAATGTCCTTGGGTGACGCCCATACCCGATCCCCGCTTGGCAAAGGATGCCGTGTTTACACTGGTAGGCGATTTGAGCGCCGATGCGACTGAGGTTTCCGTGAGCGAGTCGACCGAGAAGATGTCGACGACGACCGGTTTCTTTGTCCGCAACAGTGTGACTCTGCAGATCGACGATGAACTCATCACCTACGCGGCGATTCAGAAGGATTCCCCGTACGCCTTCACCGAATGTACGCGCGGGGCTTATGGAACCACAGTGGCCGCCCACAGCGCGGGTGCGAAAGTGCATCATCTGAAAGAATGCTTCGGGCTCTTCGTTCCCGATGGCGATTCCACATTCTTGAGCGAGGTCGCCGAGAGTACCGCGCGGATGTTCAACGAGTGCGGTTTCGACATGATGTACCTCGATGCCCTCGATGGCGAGGATATTCTCGGCGGAGGCGAAAACGGCTGGCATTACGGTTCGAAATTCGTGTTCGAAATATGGAAGTACCTCGAACGACCGGCTTTGATGGAGATGAGTACGTTCCACCACCATCTCTGGTATGTTCGCTCCCGCATGGGGGCTTGGGACCATCCGACGCGAGGGCATAAACGCTTTATCGATATCCATTGCCAGGCCAACAACGGCTTGAAGCGGATGTTCTTGCCTGGGCATCTGGGGTGGTGGGCGGTGAAGACCTGGACGGGGATTCAGGGCGAACCCACCTTCGCCGACGATATCGAATACCTCTGCGGCAAATGTATCGGGAACGATGTCGGGTTCTCGATCATGGGAATCAACCCGGGAAACTGCGACACGCCCGCCTACCAGCGGCTGGCGGCGATCATGCGGCAATACGAGGCTCTACGGCGCGACGGCGCTTTCGATGAATCCATCAAGGCGCGGCTGCGCGTGCCCGGCGATGAGTTCACGTTGTTCCAGGATGACGACGAGCGCTGGAGGTTCAAGCCCGCGAACTACGACAAACACAAGGTGGAGCCGACCGCGGAGGGTAGCCGTCGCTGGGTGACGAGCAATCCGTTTCAGACCCAGCCGCTCAAGCTGCGCATTGAGACTCTCGCCTCCGTTAAGGCCTACGACGCCGACGACAGCGTGACGCTGCTGGACTTCTCAAAACCCGAAGAACTCAGCCAGACGCATACCGCGAAGGGGGTTACCCTCGAACTGCGGCCCGATTCCGAACGCGTGAAGGCCGGTGGTGTCAGTGGTGCGCTCCTCGCGCGGAATCAAGAGGCGAGCTCCCCGCGCGGCGCTTGGGCGAGTGTCGAAAAAGAGTTTTCGCCCCCTATCAACCTCGAAGAGAAAGGTGCGTTGGGGGTTTGGCTTTACGGCGATGGCCGGGGCGAGGTGTTGAACTTCCAACTGGAGAATCCCAAACACTTGGTTGGTGGATTCGCCGAACGTTACGTGACCGTGGACTTTACCGGCTGGCGCTACTTCGAACTGGTTGAGACGGAATCCGAACGCCACAGCCAGTACCGGTGGCCCTACGGTTCTCCGTATTCCATCTACCGTGAGAAAGTGAACCTCAAGCATGTGGAGAAGCTGACGATATGGTGTAACGACCTTCCGGCTGACGGTGACGTTCGCTGCTGGATCGCTCCGGTCAAGGCTCTGCCGGTCGTGGATATCGAGATCGAGAACCCGTCGATCGCCATCCAGGGCAAGAAGATCACATTTCCCGTCAAACTGAAAACCGGTCAGTATCTGGAGTTCAACTCCATGACCGACTGCAAGCTCTACGGACCCGACGGCAACTTCGTGGGTGATGTGACGCCCCAGGGTGACGTGCCGCAGCTCCGGCGAGGTGAGAACTCTGTCGAATGGAGTTGCGACGGGCCTACGGACCTGAGTGCGCGCGCCCGCGTGACGGTGATCGGGCACGGGAAGCCGCTCTAGCCCGGTGGGGTAGAGCGCCATGCGAAAACTCTTGGTTTCGTAAGTGATTCGAAAACGTGTATGGAGGCCATGATGGATACGTCTCGAAGGGTTGCGCACGCGCTCTCTACGCATTCTGCGCTTTTTGTCGGTCTATTGCTTTTTCTGCCGCTGGCATTGTTCTGTGCCGAGTCGAAGCCGCTTCTTCCCTATGCCAGTGAAGCCGAGGCGGCCGCGCACGGCAGGCACATCGATATCGGTTCGGTCGCGCTCGAAGGTCCGCGCGCGGTTGAGGTCTACACCCACCAGACCTGGACACTCGTCTACACGGTCGGAAGAGCCGGGGTCGAGCCGGGAGGCGGGATCCGCATCGCGATGCGTCACGTCCCCTGCTGGACCGATCCGCAGACCGAGGATGCAAGCGCGGCCGGGTATCTTACCGCGCTGGCATCCAATGGCGTAGCGCTCGATCTTACCGTCAACTATTCGCGTTCGCGCTTCTTCGAGCAGTATCATCCTTGGCAGAACATCGTCGCCATCACTCTCCCTAAGGGCGGGCTCAAACGGGGAGAATCCATACGTTTGGTTTACGGCGACCGGCGGGGTGGTTCTCCGGGGATTCGCGTGCAGCCGTTCGACGAATCGCCGTTTGTTTTCAAGATGTATGTCGACCCCCTCGGCAACGACGATTACCTGCCGATGACCGACAATCCGAGGGTCGAGGTTGTGGCTGCCGCGCCTCACCGTATGGCTCTGATCATGCCTTCGGACGCCGTCGCGGGAGAACCGACATGGTGCATCGTGCGTGCCGAAGATCGGTACGGCAATCCTGCCGCTGGCTATCGTGGCCGTGTACGGCTCACCTCGAGCGACGCCGGGGCAAAACTCCCATCGGAGTATGCTTTTACGGAGGCGGACCGGGGTGTGCACCGCTTCGAGAAGATCCTGTTCAGCCAAGCCGATTCCCCGACGCTCACCGTCGAAGACGGCGAATTCGAGCGGACCGGCAACCCCGTACGGGTTGCGCAGGTGAAACCCGAGCGGCTGCTGCTGTGGGGCGATATTCACGGTCACACTTTGCACTCCGACGGCCGGGGGACTGTCGAACAGTTCTACGATTTCGCCGAGCGTGTCGCCGGTCTGGATTTCTGCTCGGTTACCGACCACGCATTCGAGGTTCTCGACGAAATGTGGGAGCACTCCAAGAAGGTCACCAACCGCGTCTACAAACCGGGGCGTTTTGTCACGTTCCAAGCCTACGAGTGGAGCGGGAAGATGGATGTTGGCGGCGACCACAACGTCTATTTTTTGGACGACGACCCGCCAATCTACCGATCGCGCTCATACTATAACTACCGGAACTTCCAGATGTTCCATGGATTCCGGCCCCAGGTGAATCATGTGGAAGATCTCTTCCTTACGCTCGCCGATATGACGAAGGATGAGAACATCCTGTGTATTCCACACTGGGGTGGTCGGCATGCAAATCCGAAATGGCACAATGCGAAAGTCCAGCGGATGATCGAGGTCTTCAGCGAGCACCAACGCAGCGAAGAATGGATGACGGATTTTCTCGTGAATGGTTATCGCTTGGGGATTATTGCCAGTACCGACGGTCACTATGGCAACCCGGGTTATGGGTACCTGAAACCGACGTACGAGTGGGAGACGCAAGAGATCGGGATGGCGCTGATGGCTGTCTACGCGCCGGAGCGGACACGGGAATCGGTCTTCCGGGCCATGTACGACCGGCATGTCTACGCGACTTCGGGCGAGCGCATCGTGCTCGAAGTCCGCGCCGATGGGCACCTGATGGGGTCCGAGTACACGACTCGGAAGACGCCGAAAATCTCCATCCGGGCGATGGGGACCGCGCCGATCGAACGGGTTGAGATCAAGAAGAACAGCGAGATCGTCAGCGTGAAGGAAGCAGACGCTCCTCACGTCGAGTTCCAGTGGGAGGATCCTGAATTCGACGCCGATGAAACGTCGTACTATTATGTCCGCGTTGTCCAGAGTGACGGTGAGGAAGCGATATCCAGTCCCATCTGGGTGAATTAAGGGAATCTGGACTCGCGCACGAGAAGGGACGATGAGGTCAAAGGCAAGAGGAAGGACCCCTT
>CAYTDF010000150.1:0-9389 GCA_964436365.1 uncultured bacterium
GAGAAGATTCATCGACCTCTTTTCGATGCGCCTTGGAGCTGGGGGAACCGTCAAGAGAAAAGACGCAAAAGGTCGTGCCGTGGACTGGAAGCCGGAAAGCGGTAAACTAAAAGTAGAGATGCATCCTTTTTCGTATGTTGAACGTGAAAAAGAAGCTGTAAGCAAATTTAACACTTATCTAAACCAGGGTGGGAGTAACTGCAAATGAAAAGGAAAGATGCGGCATCCAAAGACCCAAAGACCCAGGCTTTCATCAGGCATCTGGAGAAAGTATCCAAAGAGGTGGACAATTGGCCTCAATGGAAAAAGGATGTCATGAATGCCTGTCCGGATAACTCCGGTCAAGCCCAGCGTGACACCGGACAGTCCGACCCTGAAATGACAACCTAAGCCCGGTCTACTCCTTAGGAAACGCATACTCCTTCTTCAGCTCGGCCATGGTTGCTTTGAGTCGGGAGACAAGCGTCGCCGAGTTGGGTTCGTTGTAGATGTTCCGCATTTCATCGGGATCGTTCTTCAGATCGTAGAGTTCCCAGCCTTCATCGGCATAAAGATAGTGAATCAGCTTGTAGCGCTCTGTGCGCACACCTTCATGCGGGCCGACCCCGAACGCCTTTTCATGGAAACGATAAACCATCGCCTCCCGCCATTCGTCAGGCCTTTTTCCACGTGCGATTTCACGAAAACTGCGGCCTTGAAGATCTGCGGGGATGGGCGCGTCGGCATAGCCTAGACACGTCGAGGCGAAATCCAGATTCAGAACCATGGCGTCGGCTGTGGAACCGGGGGCGATCTCTCGGGGATAGCGCATGAGAAGCGGCATCCGCAACGAGTGCTCGTACATGAATCGCTTATCGTACAAACCGTGATCGCCCAGAAAAAACCCCTGATCGGAGGTGTAGACGACCACCGTGTTCTCCGCCAATCCCTTACGATCCAGATAATCCAAGACACGCCCGACGTTGTCGTCGACAGATGCGACGCAGCGCAGATACTTTTTCATGTAGACCTGATAGACCCACTCCCGCGTCTCCCGCTCGCTCATCCCTTTCGGAATATCCCCCAGATTTTTCTGGAAATGCAGTTCCCATTGCTTGGGGCCGACTTTGAGTCGATGCGTGTCGATCTGCGCTGTTCGTGTCTCGTAGTCGTCGTTGAAGGTAGAAGGCTGAGGAATCGCCGCGTCTTTGAACAGCTCCGCGTGTTTCTCGTCTGGAATCCAGTTGGCGTGGGGGGCTTTGTGATGCAGCATCATGAAGAACGGCCGCTCTTCTTCGCGCTTCTCCAGCCAATCCAGGGCCGCATCGGTGATGATATCGGTGACGTAACCGGTCTGCTGTTTCCTGACGCCGTTCTCGATCATATCGGGATTCTGGTAATCCCCCTGCCCGGGAAGCACATTCCAATAATCGAAACCGGTGGGGTCGCTTCCGAGGTGCCACTTTCCGACCATCGCGGTCTGGTATCCGGCTTGTTTCATCAGTTTGGGCAGGGTCTGCTGCGTACCGTCGAAGTGAAGCCGGTTATCGACCACACCGTTGAGGTGGCTGTACTTCCCGGTAAGGATCACCGCCCGGCTCGGTGCGCAAATACTGTTTGTGCAGAAACAGTTATCAAAACGCATTCCCTCATTGGCGATACGGTCCAGGTTCGGTGTCGAGTTGATCCGGCTGCCGTAACAGCTCAGCGCGTGCGCGGCGTGGTCGTCAGACATGATGAACAGGATGTTGGGTCGCTTCGATTCCCGCGATCCAGTTGCGGAAGTAGCCGCCCGGGGCAAGAGCGGAAGCGCCGCCAAGCCGGTCAACGAGTGAAGTACATCCCGGCGGTTCGGTATTCTCTTATCGCACATGGTAACTCTCCTCACTTACCTCATCGTCACACACGCAGCAAGCATGTATCCAATGCCGCAAGCGTCTGCGTCTGTCGTTTATCGCCATAGCGAAGCGTCACAGGCTGTTCTTTCTCGGCAAGATTCCACAGCAGAACCGCCCGCGCGGTTGGGTACCACGCACAAACCACCGGCGCGTCCTCTTCCACATACGGCACACCCTGCAACTGGGGTAGGACACTTCGTTTGAACGCGTACAGCGCCTCCAACTTCTCTTCAACAATACGTCCCTCGGGCACCGGCTCTCGCGTCGACGGTCGGCAAACCAGGGTTGTCCCTTCCGACTTCAGCCGCCCCGCCGCCACAGCCTCCGCGTCCCAATCCGACAGGAGGGTCCAACCCTCTCGTCCCGGTTTGTCGACAACTTCGAACGGCACACCGGTGGCCATAAAAAGGCTGTAGGGATTCGAATCCCCAATCCAGCGGCTGGCCTCGCCCCAGAAATGCTTGAACGGCCCCGCCGGTTTATGCCCGGCCAGTTCCCGGTGCAAATCCGCCTGTTTACGCATGGCCGGGGCCAAAGTCTCCCAATGCGTACGCGGAAAAGGAATCATCCCGCTCATGAACATCGTGTTGCGGACATCGCTAATCGTCGTCACCGCCAGTTTCGCCGCCATATTTGGAGCCGAAAGCTTGTCCGGCGGCCAGGCCGTGGTCTCGCTGTAGGCCAACTCCGGCGAGGTGAAACGGCGATGGAGGAGAGAGCTAAACAGTTCGTTGGTCTTCCCTTTTGGGGAGCCGAACGATTTGTCGTCGAACATCAGCTCGCCCACCCGAAACGGCGCTCCGGTATAATCGGGCAAACGGATACCGGCCTTTTCGGAACCCATAAACATCACCATATTGCCGAGTTGCGCCTCGGGTGCGGCGGCCTCCTGCTGCGCGCGAAACGATGCGGTGAGCGCGTCGCAGGTATCGCCGACCCAGCTACGCACAACCGGCGTCAGGCGGCGTTCGCGCACATCGACCAGCAGCTCGTCCCAATGCTTCCGGTTGTAACCGTTCCGCCGCAGAAACTCCGCTTTATGCTCGTTGCAAAAACAGCCGCCGATATCGCTGGGTGAAGGCGCTAGTCGAAAATCGTCGTCGAGAAAGATGATCCCGGGATCGGTAGTCTTGATCTTACGCAGCGCGGCGACGTTGGCTTGCGTTGCCGGAGCGTGCAACGAAACCCCGTAGTGTTTCTTGCCATCGGGCCGCACACCCGGTTTCCACGCGTCGGTCGGCACTTTGGCCGAATAGCTCGGCGGCTTCGCATCGAAGGAAGGATGCCCCAACGGGATGGTGATATTATGAACATCCATGCCCATCCCCTCGATACGCGCTTGCCAGGTAGCGATGGTTTCGATCGAGGGACTCCAATGCCCGTGAAAAAAGCAGGCCAGCCAAATATCGGTCACCCCGGCGGCTTTCACGATATTCAACAGTTCCGGATCTTTTGTCAGCGCATCGACGGAGACCGAAAGGTTAAACCGGCGAACGTCCGGTTTCTTCGCATAACTCTGTGGAATCCAGAGGGAACCGCTCAAAACTCCCGCCGCAAGGCCGGTGCTTCGTTTGATGAATGTGCGTCGTGTCGAGGTCGTACGGTTCGTTCCAAAAAGTGTATTCATAAGTCAATCATGCTCCTAGGTCATGGGTACGTTCACGCTGGGAAGAGCCGCGCGCAGACGCTTCTTGATCGCGTCGTACTGGGGATCCGCCGCGAGGTTGGTCCATTCGAGTTCGTCGGTCTCGTGATCGTACAGTTCTTCGCTACCGTTGGCGTACTGAATGTAGCGATAGCGTTCGGAACGGATGGTGTGATTCCGGTATCTGTGCGTGGTCAGCGCGTGGTGCGGCCAGCGGCGGCCCGGATTCTCGAGCAGCGGCGCGAGCGAGTTCCCTTGAAGTTGCTCCGGCCGAGGTAGGTCACACAGATCGCAGAGCGTGGGATAAATGTCCAGCAGCGTGACCGTCCGTTCGCATTCTCGGTTCCGAGCTCGGTTCCGGCGCATCTCCGGAGTCGAGATAATCAGCGGACAGCGCGTCGCCTCTTCCCAGAGCGCGAATTTCCGCCAGTGAAGCTTCTCGCCCAGGTGCCAGCCGTGATCGGCCCAAAGCACGATGATCGTATTATCGGCGTGAACGCTCCGCTCGAGTGCGTCCAGAATCATCCCCGCCGTCTTATCCGCGAAAGCGACAGAAGCCAGATACCCCGAGACCGCGCTGCGCCAGTTATCGGTCGAGGTCACGTTGCGGTGATCGCCCTCCGGCCTCGCCATCTGCCGACCGGCTTTGGGAACGTCATCCAGGTCGTTCTCGTTCACCTCGGGCAGCGTCACACTTTCGGGCGGGAACATCTCGTGATACTTACGCGGCGCGTACCAAGGGAGATGAGGTCGAAAAAGTCCGCACGCAAGAAAGAAGGGTCTGTCGTGTTCTTTTTGCAGAAACTCCGCCCCCCATTTCGCCACCTTGCTATCGTCCATCTCGTCGTCCGGGACATCCACCGGCCCCCAATCGAAGTGGGAGGTCTTCGGAATCCCGTTCACCGGACGGTTCGGGGGCACTGGGTCGGTTCCTTTACGTATGTATTCATGCCAGGATTGTTCGTCTTGCGAATGGCGCCCATGGAGGATCTTGCCCCGCCCGTGAACGAGATAGCCTTGGCTCTTGAAATGGCCCGGCAGCGTCACCGTGTCTGGCAGTTTGGGACGCCACGGCTGGTTATTCTTATAAACCCCAGAGGTCGACGGAAGGACCCCGCTCAGCAGACTCGCCCGGGAGGGATTGCAGGCTGGCGCGGAACAGTAGGTCCGGGAAAAGAGCCTCCCCCGCGCGGCCAAGCGGTCGATATTTGGGGTGCGGGTATCGGGATGTCCGCCCAAACAGCCGACCCAATCGTTGAGATCGTCGATCGCGATAAAGAGTACGTTCTGGCGTTTCCTCGCGGCCTCTTCGCGAACCTGCGAAAGATCGGAACACCCCGCGCTCGCCAGCGCACCCAAACCGGTCGATAAAAATTGGCGTCTCGTCAAATCTGACATTTCATCGTCTCTCGAAAGTTCTTCCGCCGAAAAAGACTATAGCGCGCACGAAGTGCCCGCGAAGGCCGGGCTCTCAATGTTCTCCATTCGGCAGGAGTAATTAGGAGCGACATTTAGTCTCTCGCGCCGCCTCGACAAAGGCGACGATGTTTTCCCACGGTGTCTCGGGTTGCACCATATTCGAAGGACAGAGGAGCCCTCGGCAATCCTTCGAACACAGTTCTTGCACATCGCGAACCCACTGTTTGATCTCCTCCGGCGTCCCGAAGGGAAATGTCCGCTGCGCGCTGATACAGGCGCACAGAGTCAGTTCCCGGCCATAGCGCCGATGGATCGTTTCAAACTCCATACACTCCGGCTGAATGGGGTGCAGGATATGAAATCCGACGTCGATAATGTCCGGAATAATCTCGTCGATCTTCCCGCAGCTATGCAGAAAGAAAACGGTCTCCGGGTACGCGCGGCGAACCGTCTCGAGAATCTCGCGCCATCGGGGCTTGATGAAACGCCGCCACATCTCCGGCGAGAGTTGCATACCCGCCTGCATACCGGCGTCATCATAGAAGCAGAGCACATCGATACCCGCCCGGGCGCTCTCCAACGCCAGGGAAGTCGTATACGCCGCCACTTTTTCGATGACAGCTTCGGCCAGCGTGGGATTCGCCGCGAGGTCCATCATAAACGCCTCCATACCCCGCAGCCACCACGACCATTCGTAAACACTTCCTCCATAGCCGAAAACCGGGTATCCCCGTTGACGGTACGCACGCACCGCGCCGTCGACCTGGCCGGTTTCGATGACGGGTGTGGGCAGAGATTCAACATCGACACCGCTTTCCGCCCTGGCCAGCGGTGGGTACGTCTTCTCGTATGTCGCCTTAGCGCCGCCCGCCCAATGACCGATCCCCCACTCGTCGAACGTTGTCCCCGCTTCCACCGATTCATGCAGAGTGCGCGGATCGTCTCCCCCAAAATGAGCGCTCAGAGATGCCGTGCGGAAATCGTAGTCGAAGAACTCCTCCGGCCGTTCCGATCCCGTCTCCTGCCGGAACCTCTCCAGGATCGGCTCGGTTAAGCCGGGAAAGGATCCGACGTCGAGCGTGAAGGGCATCCATTCCCCCTGCCCGGTGCGGATCAAACGTTGAAAGTTCTCGAGGTGCGTTCTTTTCATGCTCGCGTCATTCTGCGGTATCGCGTCTAGCGAACAAGTTTACGGCGTTCCGTTGCGGGGACGCTACGGAGAAGATCCACAGCGCACGTTCGCCTGCCACTGGAGTCATTGACCCGCCGTGGCCGATCGGGGTATCGTGCCTATAAGAAGCGATCCGTCGTGGGCATGAATCTGCGCCGTGCTAACCCTGTTGAGGATATCCCAATCATGAATCGATTGCCCCTTTGTCTTACAGTTCTCGCCCTACTGCTTTCCTGCGCGGCGACTCCGGTTTTCGCTTGGGTGAGCACATCCCGCACCCTCGAATCGCCGGATGGGGCCACGAAGATCCAAGTGCAGTGCGGCGATACACAGAACGGGATCGAATTTCACGTGAAACGACACGAAAAGATAGTCGTCGACAGCCTCGTCTCGATGACCGTCAACGGCGTTAACCTGGCCGAGGATCCGGGCATCCCGACCTGGAAGACCGCCGGAGTGAAGCGCATGCTCGAGCCGGTCGTCCCGGTGAAGAGCGAGATCATTGAAGAGCGGTACAAGGAGATTCGGTTTGACTACAAGAAGGGATTCTCGCTGATCTTCCGCGCCTACAACCAGGGTGTGGCGTACAGATTCGTGGTGCATCGGAAAGGCCCGTTGAGGATTGACGGCGAGCGACTGCGGCTACGCTTCGGCAAGAACGATCGAGTCTATTTCCCCAAAGAAGAGAGTTTCTTTTCCCACAACGAGCGGCCGTATCTCAACCTGGGCGTCGCCGAGATCGGCCCGGAGGATTTCTGTAGCACCCCCGCGCTGGTCGCGGTCGAAAACGGCCCCAAGATTCTCATCACCGAATCCGCATTGATCGACTATCCCGGCCTATGGCTGCGAGGCAGCGACGACGCGACGTTCGAGGCCATATTCCCCGCGTATCCCAAAGAACTTCGAACTGAAACCACCGGCCTGGACCACAGCAAGGTGTTACAGCGCGAGGAATTCCTGACCCAAACCGAAGGCCCCCGCACGTTCCCGTGGCGGGTCTTCGCCATTGCCGACCGGGACGCCGACCTACTCACGAACCAGCTGGTCTACCTGCTCGCGCCGCCGAGTGAGAAGTCCGACTGGAGTTGGATCCAACCGGGTTGGGTCTCCCTGGACTGGTGGGGACGGCGCAACATCCACGGCGTCGATTTCGAGGCCGGTATCAACACCGAAACTCACAAGTACTTCGTCGATTTCTGCGCGGAGTATGGGATTCGCTATTTCCTGCTCGACGATGGCTGGTCGAAACGGCACGACCTGCTTGCGGTCAATAAGGATATCGACCTGCAGGCGCTCCTGAAGCACGCTCGCCAGAAGGGCGTCGACATCATGCTCTGGTGCTACTGGCATGCTCTGGACCGCGATATGGAACGTGTCTTGGATACGTTTGCGGAGTGGGGCGTCAAGGGCATCAAGATCGACTTCATGCAGACCGACGACCGGAAGATGGTCGACTTCTACCACCGCGTCGCAAGGGAAGCGGCCAAACGAAAACTGGTCATCGACTTCCACGGCTCGTATAAACCCGCGGGATTGCGCCGCACCTACCCCAATGTCCTGACTCGCGAAGGCCTTATCGAGTTCGAGCAAAACGGGGGGAGGGATTACGCCAATCCCGAGCATCACACCACACTGCCGTTCATCCGTATGGTTGCGGGGCCGATGGATTTCCTCCCCGGAACCGTCCGCAACGCGCAGAAGAAGAACTTCCGGCCCGTTGGCGACAGACCCATGGGTCTGGGTACGCGCGCGCACTCGGTAGCCCAATGTATCCTCTACGAGAGCCCTTTGCAGATGCTGCCGGATTCGCCTTCGGATTATTACGCAGCGGATCCATGCACACGATTCATGACGTCGGTTCCCGTAACCTGGCACGAGACCGTCCCCCTCGAGGCGGAGGTCGGAAACACCGTTGCGATAGCTCGCCGCCATGGGAACGATTGGTATATCGGTGCGATTACAGACTGGACACCGCGCGAGCTCACCCTCAAACTATCCTTCCTCGGGCCGGGCACGTACCGGGTCCAGGCGGTTGAGGACGGCCTTAACGCGGGGATCCGCGCCATCGACCACAAGCACACCGAGCGCACCGTCAACAGCGGCAAAACACTGAAGATACGGCTCGCGCCGGGTGGAGGCTGGGCGGGAAAACTGACCCGGACAAGCGATCGGCCGTGATCCGTGGGTCCTGGAGACTCCCGGAATAAGGACTTCCTTCTTGGGGAGCCGCCAGTCAAACTGCTACACTACGGGTGATTCCCCAATGGGGTAAACTTGTGTGTCTTTATCGCGAACGGGGTCACAGCGCCGCCGGTGAGCCGAATCGAACCTGGAGGAGATGTCTAGCCATGCCTACAAAAGATCGTTTCTTCGCGCCGATCGTGTCGATCCTGCTTACACTCTGCCTAAGTATAACTGCGTTTGGTGGAATGCCGGTCCCCGAAAGCCCTCTTTGGGAAGCCATGCCGGATGACGTTTTCCTCCAGGAAACCGCACGCTCGATCGGTACCGACGGCCCCATCAGCGCGGTCGCCGTCCTCGATGGCGAGGTCTTCGTGGGAACGAAAAGGGGCGTCCAAAGACTCGAGGGCGGAACCCTTGTCGACGAGAAAGCCGCGATTGGACCCGTGTCGCGGCTGAAAGCGCTCGATGGCGCGCTATGGGCGGTTGCGAACACCGGACTTTGGCGGCGCGCAGAGGGCGATTGGACCCAGCTGGACAAGAAACGCTACACGGATCTATGCCTGCACAAAGACGATCTGATCGTCACCTCTCCAAATCGGGTATTTCGCGTGGAGGGCGATCGTCTCGTCGCGATGAGTGTGGAAAAAACGAGACTCACCATTCTCGGCGTCGCGTCGTACGCGGAGACCGTCTACGTTCGCCACGCCGACCGTTTAGGATTGTTGCAGGATGGGCTATTCGAATACGAGAATGACGTCCAAGATTGGGGATACTTGCCCCTGGGCTCGACAACCCGTGGGTTCTTGAGTTTGGGCAGTCGGCTCTTCGTCCCGACCGACAAGGGACTTGCCGTCCTACGTGGCATGTCGTGGTCCAACATCGCGGGCGAGGACGGCCTCTGCTATGAAGACACAACCTGTGTCGCACCGGGTTTCGAACGCGATTTTTGGATCGGCACGACACGCGGCGCGATCCGTGCGGTAAACGGCGAATACCAGTTCTTTGGCAATGAGCGCTGGATTCCCCACGATAAGGTCAATGACATCGCCTGTGGCGACCGGGTTGTCTATATCGCCACCGATGGCGGTCTGGG
>CAYTDF010000151.1:0-1140 GCA_964436365.1 uncultured bacterium
ATCGTATAAATGCCGGGCAATGCCGATGCCGCCCGGATACGCGTCGTAAACATAAACAGTAGGCAGGCCGGAGAACGGCGCGCGGACCATTCCCAACGCACGAATATCTTTTGGGTCGCAGAGCGCGAAAACCGGGACGACATTGGCCAGGATTTTCGCCAGTCCCTTTACCGCGCCGCCCAGGTCACAGGCCGGCTGCAGCGCCCCCGCAACCTCAGGCGTCAACTCCACCCAGTAGGCCTCGGTCTGCAAGTCGAGCGAGGGAAGATGGATATCTCCATAGCCGATATTCTCGTGGGTTTCGAACTTTATTTTCTTGTACTTGGGCACGATGGTGGAGACATGCACCTCGCCGAGATGCCGTGTGGCGCGGGCCGCTTCGGCGGAACCGCGCGGCAAGATGGGCGCTTCCGATTCGGAACTCAAGACCTTCAGGTCCGACTCGGCGATGGCGTCGGTGTAGTAGTCGGCGGTCACCTCCCGGGCATGGGCGATGCGGCCCTCCCAATCGAGCTCGTCGATCATGTAGGGAGAACTCTGATGCAGATAGATGGCCTGCTCGTGGATCATCATCGGAGCGGAAAAATAATCGACCTCGCCGATGATCCGGTCGCGGTCGGAGACGTTCTTGATGACGAAGTTCTCCGGCGCGGCGCTTCGCAACGAGACGCTCTCCGCCGGGTAGGCCTCACTGGCCCAATGCCAACGGTCGCCCGCACCGTGCACCACCCGCTGCTCTTGCAGAAACTCCATGAACGAGTGCAGGTCCGGCCCGAAACGCTCGCCGTCCTCGAAAGGCAGTTCGAAAGTTCCGCACTTGATGTGGCTGGCGAGAATGGAAAGATTGTCCGGATTAATAAGTCCAGATTCGGGGCTGGTGCCGAAGAAGTAACGCGGATGGGCGATCATGAACTGATCCAAGGCGGTGCTGTTGGCCACGAGAACCATCACCGAGGCCTCTTGCCGCCTCCCGGCGCGTCCGCCCTGTTGCCAGGTGGAGGAGATCGTGCCCGGATACCCGGCCATGACCACCGCTTGCAGCTGCCCGATGTCGATGCCCAGTTCCAAGGCGTTGGTGCTGACCACCGCGCGGATGGAACCGTCACGCACCTCCGACTCGATGGCGCGCCGTTCGAGCGG
>CAYTDF010000151.1:1150-9362 GCA_964436365.1 uncultured bacterium
CGTCGATGTGTTTTCGGGCCGCGGCCGCTTTCAACTCCCGGGTGAGAATCTCCACACGCAACCGGCTCCGTGCGAAACAGATGGTCTGCACGTTCTGTTTGAGGAACTCCAGCGCCCAGCGTTTGGCTTCGGAGACCGCCGAACGGCGTATGCCCAGCTCGCGGTTGACCACCGGCGGGTTGTAGAAGATGACGTGCTTCTCGCCGGTGGGTGCACCGCTCTTGTCGACCAACGAGAACGGCCGGTCGAAGAGTTCCTCGGCCAGTTCCTTGGGATTGGCGATGGTCGCGGAACAGGCCACGATCTGCGGCCGGACGTTGTAGAAGTCGCAGAGCCGCCGTAGCCGCCGCATGAGATTGGCGAAATGGCTGCCGAATACGCCACGGTATTGGTGCAGTTCGTCGACGACGATGTATTTCAGGTTTTCGAACAGCCGTATCCATTTGGCGTGGTTGGGTAGAATCCCGGTGTGGAGCATGTCGGGATTGGTGATGACGATATGCCCCGCTTTGCGGATCTTCTGGCGTGCGTCACCCGGTGTATCGCCATCGAAGGTGAAGACCTTGATGTCCCGGCCGAGGGCGGTGACGACCTTGTGAACCGCGTTCATCTGGTCTTGAGCCAAGGCCTTGGTCGGAAAGAGGTAGAGCGCGCGAGCGTTGGGGTCCTCGAGGATGCGGGAGATGACGGGGACGTTGTAGCAGAGTGTCTTGCCCGAGGCGGTCGGGGTGACCACACAGACATGCCGCCCGTTCTGTAACTCGGAAATGGCTTGGGCCTGGTGAGCGTAGGGACGCTCGATCCCCTGGCCGGCCATCACCTCGCGCAGCTCGCGAGCGACGCCGTCCGGCCAATCCTCATAGGTCGCCGGGCGCGCCTCGAGCGTATGCCAATGGGTGATATGCTCGCTGAGCGAACGGTTGCCGCGAATCGAACTGAGGAGTTGGACAAGGTTCATTTTTTCCATCTGTACCGCTTGGCGCGTTTTTGGCCCCTTTCGCGTAGGCTATGGGGCCTTCGCCTAGTCTATGGGGCTTTGCCCGGCTTCGAAACCTTTCGTGGATGGCGGGTCCCATTTACCCGGAAGGCGCGCCGGATACTCTGCCATCGGCCGTTCATCACAGCGGCCGGACTGTCGAGTGAGTGAGACATGCCTGCATTGTCCGATAATCGCGTACACCATTGGTGGCACCAGAGGCATTTGCTGTGGGAATTCCTGCGGCGCGACCTCCAGGGCCGCTATGTGGGTAGCGCCATGGGTTTCTTCTGGTCGGTGATCAATCCGCTGATTCTGCTCGCGCTGTATTGGGCGGTTTTCGGTTTGATACTGAAGATACGGGCCCCCGAACGTATGGGCGACACCGGCCGAGCGGGGTTCGCGCTCTATATCTTCTGCGGCCTGGTGCCCTGGTACGCGATCCAGGAAGCGCTGGTTCGTTCCACAACCTGTGTGGTGGATAACGCCCATCTGATACGGCAAGTTCGATTCCCGGCCAAGGTTCTGCCCGCGTACTTGATCGTCTCCAGCATCGTCAATCAACTCTTCGCGACCGCTGTGCTCTTGTTGGGGTTGGTGTTTCTCGGCGATGGGATTCAATTTTCGGTGATCATGCTACCGTTCGCGCTTATCGTGCAAGCGGCGATCTGTTTCGGTCTGGGCCTGCTTCTGGCGACGCTGCACACCTACCTGCGCGATGTCGCCCCCCTGGTCACCGTGGCCCTGATGGCCTGTATGTGGATGACCCCGCTCTTCTATTCGTTCGAAATGGCCGAGGCATCGGGACTCGGGCATCTTATCCTTGCCAACCCCTTCGCCCACCTGGTGATGCTCTATCAGGAAATTTTCCTGATGCCGGGTATGCCCGCGGCCGGGCACTGGGTTGTCCTGTGCCTCTTCGCCGCAGTCGTCTGCTGGGTCGGCTACAAAGCCTTTACTGGCGCGCACGACGAGTTTGCCGACGTACTCTAATTGGCTTCCAAATTAGGTTTTATGTTGGAGGAACTCCAAGTGCCCGGCCGCCGCAGGCCCTTCGGGCGTTTTTCTAATTGGCTTCCAAATCAGGCTCGGCGCCGGACGAATGTTTGTCGCCCGGCCCCCGCAGGCCCTTCGGGCGCTACGTCTTGGGTAACTGCAGGAGCTAACCGTGCGAGGAGATATGAGCGGCCAGTAGCCGTAAGCACAAGGCGTGCTACGCTGAGGAACGTTCAAGAGACACTCGAATCCAGAGCAAGAAGCCAAATGGGGGTGAGGATGCGTTGTAGTATTGGGAAACTTCCTGTTGTGCTCGGAACTATCGCCGTTCTTCTACTCGCGTGCGGACGGAAGGAACGGCAGGAAGGATATTTTCTGCCGGAGAGTACTTTCACGCCGGGGAACCACACGCTGGAAAAGAAACTGCTGCGGATCGAAACAAAGGATGGAACTTCATGCGACGGTTTGGCGCTGCACACACCGCCGCTGTTTATGGAAGCGATGGCGCGCAACGAAACGCCAGAGGAGTACCTGACAATCCTCCTGCCGAAAATCGAAATCAGGAAAGAGGATGCCGTGCAGGTGCACTCACCCGCTCTAGAGGCACCCCTGAACTGGACCGTCATCGATTCCACGCATTCATTGAGCGGTGTTACGCTGATCGCCGTGGATGGACGTGCCGGTCAGTTGCATGGCACCCGGGATATCTATAAGGCTCTGGAACTCACCATTATGTACTACGACAATCCAAAATTCCGGGGATTCCGGTTTATTTCGAGAGAGGACTTCTGCGAAACGTTGGGCATCGCACCGGATGACGCGGATCCGGCCATCCAGACGCTATTGGAAGACATCGACCGTTTTGGGGAGAAACTCAAACAGTGGATGGACACGCAGCGAGATACGGCCTCAGAGCCGGACGGGCAATAAGGCAGTTTGGCCTTACTGCCGGATTCTTTTCCGTATCTGCTCTTGCAGCCGGGGAGAGACGGATGTGACCGGGATGTCGACGCCTCCGGGCGCAGCGCCCTTAATGTGGATATCGGTATCCTCCCGGGCGAGTATCTCGTCCACCCACTCCCGCAACGCGTCGTCGACGTGCTTGTAGGAGAGCGCCTCTTTGGCATCTCGCTTACCGGTGACCACACAGAGGTGAAGCCCGAGAGGAGAGCGCAGAGGGCCGATCGCCCGACTCGTTTCCCCACTGAACAGCGCTTCCACCAGATCGGTCCAGGCTTCCGAGAATCTCCCTCTCCAGACACGGCCCATCTGTCCGGCCTTGTCCCGGCTGTCCTCATGCTCGCTGTACTCTTCCACGAGTTTTTCGAACGGTATCCCGGCTTTCAGTTTCAGCTTGATTTCTTCGAACTTCTTTTCTGCCGCTTCCACGGCCGACGCGCGTGATTCTGGGGGGCAGCGAAGCAGGATGTGGCTGAATTCGACCCACTCCATCTGGCGGAGCAAGTCTGGCCGTTGCGAACGCAGTTGCTCGATCTCTTCATCGGTGACCGGCTTGATCCGATCCTGGATGATTCTGGGGGCGGTGCGGTACCGATAGTAGTCGGTTTCGGCTTCCTCACGCAATGTGGCCTGGAAGGAGTCTTCGGTGTGCCCGATACGCTTGAGAAAGGTGGCGCGCTCGGCAGGAGTCTCGAAGCGCTCGTCGAAATCGGCCGTCTTGCGCCTCAGCATCCCGTCCACTTCGTTGGCGATCAGGTCCTTGTCGATCCCATTCTCTTCCACCAATCGTTTGCATTCCTGCACGATCAGACGGTTCTGGATCATCCCGGCTAAGACCTGCCAACGCAGCGTGTTGAACTCTTCATCCGATAGTTCCTCGAGTTTCTTCCCACCGGCGAGAGCGAGCATCGACTCGTCAATATCCCGCATGAAGATGATCTCACCGTTGATCTTGGCTTCGATCGCCTCGATGACATCCGCCTGGGGGCTGAACGGGACCGAGAGGCCGACGGTGGCCAGCACCGCTGCCATGAAAACCTGTGAACGTACGCGCATACCCTAACTCCTTTGCCCGGTACCTTACCAGCCGGGAAACAATCCGGCCATACTCTGCCGAGGGGGGGGCCAGCGGCGTTCTCACTCCCTTGTTCCTGGGGTTTCGCGCCCTCCTTGGCGTTATGGAAGGCAGGCGTGACACCACGTCCCGCTCCATAGCGCGTATCAATGCGCTACGTTTCGCTGCATGGCGCGCACCGATGCGCGACGTTCCGCTGCGTGGCTGAACCGAGCCGAATCCAATACGATGGTCCGAGAATGACGCGTATCGCTCCCAACACCCCGCCCCATACCTCGCCCGATGACGACCCGGTCATCCTGGTGACGAACGATGACGGTATCCACGCCCCCGGTCTGCATGCCCTGGCGGATGCCCTGCGGCCACTCGGTGAGGTCTGGATCCTCGCTCCCGATGGGGATCGGAGCGCCGTGTCGCATTCTTTCACCATGAATCGGCCGCTCCGAGTGAAGACCGTGGCTCCCCGTACCGTCATTCTCGATGGCACACCCGCCGATTGCGTTCTGTTTGCGATGCACGGTTACCTGGAGCGGAAACCGTGTCTGGTCGTGTCGGGGATCAATAACGGCTCCAACATGGGCGCGGATACGATCTATTCGGGGACTGTGGCCGCGGCCCGTGAAGCGTATCTCTGTGGCGGGCTGGGGATCGGCATTTCGTTGGAGCGCTACTTCGAGCGTGGCGCGGAAGCCTACGACTACAGCGCGGCCGCGCATTTCGCCCGTCTCCTGGTGGAGAAAGTTCTTGCGAACGGTTTGCCGCAGCAGACGTTTCTGAATGTCAATCTTCCCCACGTGCCTTGGGACGAGCTGCGGGGTGTGGAGATTACGCGGCTCGGCCAGCGTGTCTATCGCGATGTGATCGTCAAGCGCGAGGACCCCAACGGCAATCCGTATTATTGGGTCGGTGGAAAACCACCGACATGGATTCCCGAGGACGGTACCGATTTTCAGGCGGTTCACGAGAACAAGGTATCGATAACGCCGCTCGGACAGGACCGGACTCATCACGACGCCATCCGGGAACTGGACGACTGGAAACTGAAACTCAACTCAAAGGAATAGAATCGGCTTTATGGACCTTCTACATCAAATCAAAGACGGCATGATGAACTGGACGATGGCTCTGGTGATCGACCCGAGCACGCAGCAGTTCACGAGCCACGCGCTGCTGATGCTCTTCGTTTTGGCGTTCGCCGAATCCAGTTGTTTCCCCATTCCGCCCGATATTCTTCTGATCGCCATGGCTGGGCTGAATCCGCCCGTGGCGTATACCCTGGCGCTGATTTGCTCCGTCGGGTCGGTGACCGGTGGGATGCTGGGGTACTCGCTTGGGAAATACGGTGGGCGTCCTCTCGTCGATTGGCTGGGCGCGAAACCGGGATTCCGTTCGTGGCTCTCGCAGGAGAAGATCGACGCGGTCGGCGGCTACTACAAGAAATACGACGTCTGGGCAGTCGGCATCGCGGGCTTCACACCCATTCCTTACAAGATCTTCACCGTCGCCGCGGGGATTTTCGGCATACGCTTCTGGCCATTCGTTCTGGTGTCGGCGGTCTCGCGCTCGGCCCGGTTCTTCTTGGTGGCTTCGGTGATGTATCACTGGGGCGAGACGGTGATGGATATCCTCGACAAGAACATCAAACTGGCCACGCTGCTCTTCGTGGCGATGCTGGTCGGTGGATTCATGTTCATCAAGTTCTTTGCCGGTAAGAAGCAAGAGGGAGGCGAGGCGTAGCGGATGTTTGACGGCCTGCGAAAACCCGATCCCGATGCCGAGCGTTTTGTCCGAACCCTCCGGGGGGAGACGATCCCCGAACGGCCGCCCCTGGCGGAACTGGGCGCCGACTCGGAGATCATGCGGACGGTGGTCACGGGGATGCTCGCGCGGGAGTGGGTCGAGCCTGAGAAAGACGACCGGGCCTCGTGGGAGGCCTATATGGATAACGTCATCGCCTTTTGGCATGGCCTCGGGTATGACGTCGTCAGTTTCAACCGGCCCTCGATTCTCACGTTTACGATGCATCCCGCTCCCGATACGGGAACCGGTGGCCGGACCCAGCGCAACTGGATGGACCTGCACCGGGGACCCATCGCCTCGTGGGACGATTTCGAGAAGTACCCCTGGCCGAAGCCGGGAGAGGCCGACCTGTGGACGGTGAAATATGTCGCCGATCGTCTTCCCGAGGGCATGGGGCTGGTGACCTGTCATTGCGGGGGTATTTACGAGCACATGAGCCTGCTCTTGTCGTACGAGGGGCTCTGTTTGGCACTCTACGACCAGCCGGAGCTCGTGGCCGCGGTGGCCGACCGGATCGGGCAGACTCTCGTCGACTACTACCGGGCGATGCTGGCTATCGACGGCGTGTGCGCGGTTCTTCAGGGTGACGATATGGGGCACCGAGGCGGACTGCTGATCTCCCGCGAGCACCTAGAACAGTATGCGGTGCCTTGGCACAAGCGGTTGGCCGAGATGGTGCACGCCCGCGGTCTGCCGTACTGTTTGCACTCTTGCGGCCAGGTCGAAGAGATCATGTCACCGATGATCGACGAAGTCGGGATCGACGCCAAGCACTCCTTCGAAGATGTGATCGTCCCGGCGGCTGACTTCTAAGACGCCTACGGCGATCGGATCGCGGTACTGGGCGGGGTCGATGTCAACATCTTGACGCGAGGAAGCGTGGAGGATGTGCGGAGCGCCACGCGGGCGCTGATCGATCGTTGCGCGCCGCGCGGGCGGTTCGCAATCGGCTCCGGTAACTCGATCCCGAACTATGTGCCCATCGAGAACTACCTGGCGATGGTCAAGGAAGCGCAACGGTAAACGGAAGGGATGGAACCTCCGTGGCGCGGCAGGCGGGCGGGGGCTATAGTCACGGCTTGTGTTGGACGGGTTATCCCGGACCCCCCTCCGCACAGTACCGGGGCGTAGCGCAGTTGGTAGCGCGCCTGGTTCGGGACTAGGAGGTCGCTGGTTCAAATCCAGTCGCCCCGATTCTTCTGGTTTTCGATAACTCCTTTCCAATCAAATAGTTACACCACTTTTTGCAGTGAAGCGAAGTTGACTATTTCGCCCGAGCGTGCTTTTAATTGCTTTTTTGCCCCGGTGACAGACTCAATTATAGCGTCGATTTTGGCCGAAACATGCTCCCGAAAGAGCGCCACCATTCGCCGCTTCTTGTCACCGAAATAATGCCTCTCGGAGATGGTCGCTGGCGCATGGCCGACGTAGCGGTTGACGAGGAATGTGTTCCATCCCTCCTCAATGGTGTGCTCGATGGCATGGCTCTGAAGCGTGTTGCGTAGGTCTTTCGGAGCCAGATCGCAGTCGGCATTCCAGGACTGGAAGGCTCGCTTCAGGAGTTTGCCGTAGGCCTTGCTGTCGGCATCGTAGGGAACGACAGTAGCCGTCGTTCGCTCCATCGAGCCGAGGTAGTCGAGAATCATCCTTGAAATAGGGATGCGTCGAACCCGGTATTGATTCTTCACAACCTCTCCCAAGTCTGGATGTCCCTGAATGGTGATCGTTCCCGCTTTGAGGTCGACGTCAGTCCGCCAACGGAGCCGGAGGGCCTCACGGAGTTGGAGACCACAAAGACCCTGAAGCATGACTCCAGAAATGAGGATGTGTCCCCACTCGTAGTCTTCCAACCAGCGCACGAAGTCGATGACCTCCTCGAAGGACAGGACGGGATTTCCGTCGTCACCTTGGTAGACGCTGTTCTGTCCCGCGTTCTTTGGGAGTCGGAGTGTTGCACACACGTCCTGGTAGTGCTCTGGCCAGTTGGCGGCCATGAAGCGGGCTGTTGATCGTATGGGCTCTAGGTAATGGCCGACTGTGGAGGCCTTCAGTCCCCGGGAGACGAGTCCGTTCATGTACTCGCGTACACGGACCAGCCGGAGTTGATGCCAGTGGGTCAGCCCTTGCTTTTCGCACCATTCGCAGAAGTAGCCTGCAAACTGGTATTGGTGTTTCTTATGCTCAGCCGAACCTCCACCCGAATCAATCGACGTGGCAAACGCCGTCGCCAGATCGAGTTGGGGGTGGGTCCGGTCGGAGGCACAGCCGTACAGCAACACGGCTGCGTGTTCTACGGCCTCGGTGAGTCCTATCGCGGGGAATCGTTTACGAACCTGAGAACCTTCGGAGTTTCGTCCGCTGACTTTCCACTGGCCCGTCTTCTCTTCGTGTAGGGTGAACTGTCG
>CAYTDF010000152.1:0-2690 GCA_964436365.1 uncultured bacterium
CTCGTTCTCGGCAACTCGCGATACGGAATAGGTCTTCTTTCCCTGCCCCTCGTAGTAGACGCGTATCACCAACTCGGCCAGCAGCCCCATCATCACCATCATCATCCCCAATAAGACGAGGAAGACAGCGAGAAGAAGTAGCGGGTTATTGTGAGCCTTGCTGGCTGGATCGGTCAGTTTGTCGACAACCACGACGCCCGCAGAAACGAAGCCCATCAGCGCACAGAAGAGACCCCCCGTCCCAAAGAAATGCAACGGCCGGGTCGCGTAACTTCCCAGAAGTTTCAAAAGCGAAAGATCCAGAAGCACGCGAAAAATGCGCGAAAGACCGTATTTCGAGTGTCCGAACTGACGGGACCGATGGTGAACCTCGATCTCCACAACCCGCGCACCATGCCAGTGCCCGTAAAGAGGAATGAAACGGTGCATCTCACCGTAGAGCTGCACATCTTCGAGGACCTCGCGTCGAAACGCCTTGAGCGTACAGCCGATGTCGTGCAACTCGAGCCCCGTGAGCATGGAGACGATGCGGTTGGCGATCATGGAGGGCAGACGGCGCGTTAACCAAGGATCGCGGCGTTTGTGTCGCCATCCGCAGACAATGTCGTAGCCTTCGCCGATCTGCTCGAGAAGCCGGGGGATATCGCGGGGATCGTTCTGACAATCGCCATCCATCATCACCAAGACATCGCCGCGAGCATTGTCGATTCCCGCCTGAGTGGCAGCCGTCTGTCCGAAGTTGCGCCGGAGATGAACCACCCGGACCCGAGAGTCGCGCTGCACGAGAGCCTCGAGCCGGTCGGCACTGGTGTCGCCGCTGCCGTCATTGACAAACAGAACTTCGGCCTCCCATTCCAGCTCGTCAATCACCAGCATGAGTTCTTCGTAGAAAGGACCGATGGCGGCCTCTTCATTGTAGATCGGGACGATGACCGACAGTTTTTGGCATTTCACAGACATGCAGTATCTTCCAAAAAACGTTCTGTTTCGCTCTCAAACAGCATAGCATCGCTACGGGAACGCTCCACCCACGGCCCAAGAGATGAGATTCCCTGTCGTTGCGAGGAGCCGGAGAGGCCTGGAGATCGGGGCTCATGGGGAAATTGACGACTGTGGAGGGGACAAGTAGTGTGGGGGAGAGGAAGAGCTGTCCCTCCAGGAAAAACCGGGCAGGTCAAACCGATACGATGCAGAATTTGGAACAGCCAAACCGAAGAAACTTTATGAAAATGCTGGGATTTGGGGCGTCGGCGCTCTCTACAGCGGGTTGTGCGAGCCGCCAAACGAAAAGGTGTGAGGCGTCACAATCGAGACCGAATGTCGTCTTCATCTACACCGACGATCAAGCACCGTGGGCGCTCGGCGCTTCGGGGAATCCACAGGCCTTTACGCCGAATATGGACCGTCTGGTGCGCGAGGGCGCGTATCTAACGAATTCGTTTACAACAACGCCGGTCTGTAGCCCCTCCCGCGTGAGCCTGATCACCAGCCGGTATGGAAGCGAGAACGGTATCCTCGATTTCATCCCGCAAATAGGCCACAAACTCTACAAGCCGGGCCTGGGAATCGCTCCCGACGCCACGACGTTTCCAAAAATCCTCTCGCAAGCGGGATACGTCACCGGCTTGATCGGCAAATGGCACCTGGGCCAGATGGATGAAGTCCATCCCACACGGATGGGATACGACGAGTTTATGGGGTTCCGCGGAGGCGGCATCTCGCCGGTCGATCCCATCCTGGAAGAAGACGGCGTCGAGCGGGAATTCAAGGGCCTCACGTGCGACATCCTGACCGACCGCGCACTCGGGTTTCTGCAACGGCATCAAAGCGACCCGTTCATGCTATCCGTGCACTACCGAGCTCCCCACAAGAAATGGCTGCCGGTGAGCGAGGAAGACTGGGCCCCGTACGAGACCATGCAGGCGGAACTCCCGAATCCGGATTATCCCGATCTCGACATTCCCAAAATGGAACAGTGGATGCGCGAGTATCTGGCGAGCGTGAGCGGAGTGGACCGTAACCTGGGCCGTATTCTCGACACCCTGGACGACCTGAACCTCAGCGAAAATACAGTCGTGATCTTCAGTTCGGATCACGGGTATAACATGGGCCACAACGGGATTTGGCACAAAGGCAACGGTATGTGGGCGACGCTTGAGAGCACTTGGAAAGTACCGCCCCAACCTGTACGACAACTCCCTGCTCGCGCCAACCATGGTGCGTTGGCCAGGTGCGATCGAACCGGGGACAGTCGTGCCGCAGACGACGTCGAACCTGGATTGGTTCCCCACGATCCTGGCGATGTGTGGCGTCAACGCTCCGAAAAATACGGTGATTCGAGGAAAGAACATCGTCCCCCTGCTCCGAGGCGAAACCACCGATTGGGACAACGATCTCTACGCGGAATATAGTATGCGCTGCTATTGCCGTACCGATATGCGGATGGTCCGCACGCCGGACTGGAAACTGATTCGGGATTTCCTGAACCCCGAACGGGACGAACTCTACGACCTGCGGAACGATCCGGCTGAAACCACAAACCTCATAACCGACCCGAGCCCGAAAGTCAGAGCGACAATCAGCAGACTCCACGCGAAGATTCTGGAGAGGATGCGCGCGATCCAGGATCCGGCGCTGGAGCTGGTGGGTGCGTAAGAATCAACAAGTGACCCAGGCCTATTGGGAGGCGC
>CAYTDF010000152.1:2700-5674 GCA_964436365.1 uncultured bacterium
TCGAGACCCTCCGTGCGCAGCTCGACGGACACCAGTGGAGGGAGATTGCTGGTGGGAGCGTTGAGGTAGAAGAAGGCCACCGCGGAGAAGTCGTCGCGACGATAGAAGTTGACCCATCCGTCTTCGGGCAGAGAGTCGTCACGGAGATCGGGCACTGGATTCCGCTCGAGAAGTTTGATGAATCGCTGGCCACCACCAAAGTCGATGCTGATTGGCTGGATTTCAGCGCCGCTCGCAATCATTTCCTGCACGGTCTCTTTGGAACACCCGCCGATCTGTTGAATGGTGACCCGGCAATCGCGGTGAAAATAGACAGGATCGGGGGTGTGATAACGGTAGAATGTGTACTGCTTCTTATCTCCATCGGCCACCCAACAACCTTGGTTGCGGTTAACATAGGCGCTCAACCCCCAACCGGTACCGATGTAGTCCTCGAGCCCGGTTCCGGCAAGCGTCGGATAGTCGGTGTCGCCATCGAGGAACGCCTTCATCTCGCCTTCGCCCCACCATCCTTTCAATCCGGGATTGGCATTGACCCCGATGTGACACCCCAAGAACCGCCCCTCACCCTCGACGCGGGGGAGAATCTCAAAATCGCGTCCCAGTTGGGTACGTTTTTCACGCCGCCAGTGCGCATGAAAGTAGAGCGTGTCGCGAGCGTGACGTTTCACCCGCGTGAAGTTGATATCATAGAAGAGATGCGGAAGCGGCCGCTGCGATTCGTTTGTTACCGTCACGCGAGCCGCTTCGCGGAACGGCATCGGAATGCAGAAGACGAAGGAACGCGCCTCGGGACTAGAGAAGAGGGCATTCTCGAACGCGGTCGTGCGCCCCAAGACCGCGCCAAAGAAATCGCCCACGGGGACCGAGACCGCAGGTTTGTCGGCGTTATCCCAGAACATATCCATGCGAAGAGCCCGCAACATTCTCGCGTCGCGGAGGTCGACGGTCATCCACATGCGGTGGATCGTGCCCGCGCCCTGGACATCCAGGAGAGTCTTGGTCTCTCCCGGGGCGATCCAGTCGAACGCGTGCCCTTTGGCACCACGGTTTTCCATACCGCCCACGCCCCGCGCCGCGCTGAGGTTTTCAAAACTGGCCCACCGGGAATCGGAATGGGGATCCATCTGAAACAGAGGTAACGAAGAGAGACTCGCCCCGCCGACGGAATGCGTCGTGCCGCACCCAGCAAGGACACAGCCAATCAGCAGAACAAACAGAGTCTGGGCAAGCGGTTTTCGATTCACTTTGTTCACGATTGTCTCCATTCGTCTTCGGCGTATCGCCAGGCTTCTCCGCAGTGAGACCACAGGTATCTCCAGAACCAGAATAGGCCTCCCCCGGCGGGAGATCAATCACGGCGAGCCCGGTTCTCGGTCGTCCGCCAGCCCGCTTGACGTCGACAGGCAGTTCCACAACCCTATCCGGGTAACTCTTCCACGGGAGGCACCCCAATGAGCAGACGATTTCAAGCCATCGCCCTACTTCTTCCGCTCGCGGTTTCAGCATTCGCGGTCTCGGAAACCACCGCCGAATCACCCCTGGCCCGGTTGGAGCAGGGATTCCGCGAGCCCGCCATGGACTGCCGCCCCTATACCTATTGGTGGTGGCTGGGGAACGCGATCACGCCGGAAGAGATCACCTGGGAAATGGAGCAGATGTGCGACAAAGGTATCGGAGGGGTCTTGATCACCAGCGCCGCACCTACGGTCTACGAAAAAGGCAATACGGAATTCCTGAGCGAGAAACATCGCGCGGCGATTCGGCACGCGGTGCTAACCGCCAAACGCTTGGGTATGAAGGTCTATCTCAACTTCGCGTCGGGTTGGGCATTCGGTGGGTCATGGCTACCGCCAGAGGATCGAAGCAAGAGCCTCGTCCCGGCATATATCGACCTCCAAGGGCCAAGCACGTATTCAGAACAACTTCCAACGTTCAAGAAGGCCTCCGACCATCGAAGCGAGATTCGCGTCGAAGATATCCCCGATAGCGCCCAACTGATCGCAGTCGTTGCGGGAAAGGTCGTGGATGGAATCGTCGATCTCTCCACACTGGTTACGCTTACGGACGATGTTGTCGACAACCGACTGACGTGGGCTGTCCCGGAAGGGACGTGGCGTTTGACGGCATTCCGGCTGCGACCGACGGGACAGCGGAGTCACGAGGAACATTGGACGCTCGACCATTTCAACAAGGCGGCGGTGGAACGCTATTGCGAGCACCTGGGGGGCATATTCGAGCAGATCGTCGGTGACGAATTCGGAAAGACCGTGGAAGCCTTTCACTGCGACAGCTTCGAACTCGCCAATCTACCGGGGGGGATCTACTGGAGCGACAATCTGATGGCGGCATTCGAACGCCACCACGGGTACGACCTGACCCCGTATCTTCCCGCGATCTGGTGGGAGGTTGGAGGTATCTCGTCCAAAATACGTTACGACGTCAGCGACACCTTGCAGCGAGTCGGTTTCGAGGCGTTCTTCGAGCCGTTCCTCGCGTGGTGTGAAGAACACGGCGTACAAGGCAGTATGGAACCCATCGGATTTCCCACCGATGTGATCGAGTCCGCGGGGCGCGCGCCCCGGCCCATGCTGGAGATCACTCCCGGTGAGAAAGACGGAGTGCCGTGGTTCGATACACGGATCGGTCCCAAAAAATATATCGCCTCGGGCGCACACCTCTATGGCCGGACCCTAGTGGCGGTCGAAGCGTATACGTATCTCCATTGGGAACTGTATCGGTCGACGTTGGAGGAACTCAAAATCGCGGGAGACGGGTTCTTCCGCTCGGGTGCGAATCGATTCATCAACCACGGGTATAGCCATTCCCCCGAACGGGATATCGCACCGTCACGGTCGATTCCGTTTGCGGCGCGGATATCGCATCCGAACGTTTGGTGGGAACACTACCCCCTGTTGGCCGAGTACGTCGCGCGCTGTTCGTTCCTGTTGCGGCAGGGAGAGTTCGCGCCGGA
>CAYTDF010000152.1:5684-9351 GCA_964436365.1 uncultured bacterium
TCGACTGGGGAGGCTTGGGGAACCTGCTGATCGCGAACGGCTACGACTTCGATCTGCTCAACGACGACATCATCCAGAATCGAGCGAAGATCGAGGACGGGAAAATCGTGGTACGCAACCTCGAATACAAGGTGCTGATTCTGCCGAATATCGAGGCGCTTCCCCTGGAAACAATGCGGTTCATCGAACGCTATGTCCGAGAGGGTGGCGTCGCCATCGCGTTGGAAAGAACACCGAGCCAGTCGACCGGTTTTCAGAGCCACGTCGCAAAAGATCGGGAAGTTCAGGCCATGGCAAACCGTCTGTTCAAACAGAGACGGTTCGGTGAGGGAACCACGTACTCGTTCAAAACGGTTATGGATCGTAGCGATGTGCTGGAGCGCAAGAGCAGTGCCTTGGACCCGTTCCTGAACGCGATTCGCGCTCACATCGCACCGGATTTTGGAATCGACTTCGCTGGGGAAGGGTTGCGCGAAAATAGAGGCCTGACGTTTATTCACCGCAAACTCGAGGGCGATATCGATCTGTATTTCGTCACCAACATCCAGGACCGGGCCAGCGAAATCCCCATAACGTTCCGGGTCAAGAACAAAACGCCCCGGCGGTGGAATCCCTATAGCGGAGAGGTGTCGGATATCCATGCCTACCGAGAGACCGACCAGGGGACCGAGATCGCACTCCGGCTGCCGCCGTACGCGTCGACCTTCGTGGTGTTTGTACCAGGAAAGAAGACGAACCGTGTCGAGAAGACGAACTTTCAGAGTATCTTGAGCGTTTCGGCGAAAAAGGTCGAAGCGTTGGCTTCGAAAAACGGTGCGCATTTCGTCCGCATGCCGGGCGGGAATCCGATCCACGTCGAGGTCGAGGGTCTCCCCGCGCCGAGCGTGGTGAACGGCGAATGGGAAATGAGATTGGCCGGGCGGAACTTCCCAGAAGTCAAGAAGACAATGGAGCACCTGGAGTCGTGGACAAAGGACCCCGAGACCGAGAGTTTTAGTGGCACCGGCCAGTATGAGGTCGCGTTCGATCTGCCCGCCGATACGGTTGCGGACGAGCTGCACTGGATTCTGGATCTGGGCAAGGTCGGCAATATCGCCGAAGTCGAACTCAACGGAACGCCGGTGGGGACGCGTTGGATGCGGGGACAGAGACTGGACGTGACCGACGCGCTTCGACCGGGCCGCAACCGGTTGGTGATTCTGGTGACCAATACGCTGATCAACCGAGCGTCCCATCTCAAGGAGCCTCCGCCTGTTCCCGAAGCGCTGGTGCCGTATTATGGAAGCGGGCTCACGCCGTATTCGGCCAGCCGCCGCGGCCCGATCGGTTTCAAACCGCTACCCGCGTCGGGATTGATGGGACCGGTTGTTCTGCAGCCACTTAAACAGGTTACGGTACCCCTGCAATAGGAGCGAATCGATATGAAGAAGTTAATGGTAATTCTTGTCGCGATCGTGGTGTGCGCGGGAAGTGCGTTTTCGCAGTCTGGCGAGAAATGGACGGTTGTAGCCACACCCGAACTCCTCGGTGAAGAAGCGATTCGTTTGGCGATTGAAGACCTGCGGAAAAGCGGCGAGCCGTTGGGCCTGTCGTTCGAGACGGCGGAGAATCTCACCGCGCACCCCAAGAACACAATCGTGGTGGGCGATGCAACCCGAAACAAGGCGACCGCCAAACTGGTAGACGACGGCGCGATCCGTCTGCGGGGTGTCGAGAAAAACGAAGGCTATGAGATTGTGACCGCCTCCGCGAACGGGGGGCGTACGATCTGTGTCGCGGGCGGCTCGGTGCTGGGCGATGCCTACGGACTCTACTGGCTGTGGGATCGTCTGCGGGTGCACAAGAGCATCCCCGTCATCAATGTGCGCAAGGAGCCTCAACTGGATGTTCGGTACACGCGCGTCCACGTCACCAGCAAAGAAGATATTCGCCGAGCGCTACGCTATGGTTTGAACCTGGTCTACCTGCGCGGTGTGCTGAACTTCGTCCCCTGGGAGACGGAGCCGGAACGTAGCGAGAACGAACAGAGCCGCGCGAAAGCGAACGAACTAATTCGCTACGCACACAAACTGCATCTCAAGTGCGCCGCGTTTGGAACGGATTTCACGTACCATCCCTCTCTATTGGAAGAGTTTGGGGCTTCGCTCTCACCCGCCGATCCGCGTTTTTGGGACGCAGTGCAGGCGAAATACCGCAGACTGCTGCAAGCGATGCCGGAGTTGGACGGGGTGGCGACGTTTACGGGTCCCGAACAGAGTTACTGGGGCGACTATAAGACCTTCGATCCGATGCACGATGGCGAGAACTGCGATTGGAGCCTGGCGAAACGGTATCGGACGTTCGTCATGAAGGTGCGCGATGTGGTCGGTGGAGAGTTCGGCAAGTTCCTGATGCACCGGACTTGGGTCACCAACTCCCACGAACAACAAGCCCACGCGGAGACGTATCGCAATATCTTCACGGACGAAGTCCCGGTCGAGAACCTCTATCTGATTCCGAGTTTCACCCAGAACGACCGCTGGTGGCATCAGCGATACAACCCGACGGTGAATCAAACCCCGCACGATATGATGGTGGTGATCGAACAGATGGACTATCACGCGGGTGGCGGTGTTTTTCCCGCGTTCCCCGGTCAGTATTACCAAGCCGGGCTGCAGATGATGCTGGATGTCGACAAGAGCAGTCTGAAGGGATGTAGTCTGGATATGCCCGGTAGCGAAGGCTGGCGCACACGGAATGTGACCGCATACACGGTCTTCCGGTTAGCGTGGGATCATCACGAAAGCATGCGAGAGATTGCGGAGGATTTCGCGTCGATTCATTTCGGCCGCGCCGCCGCCAAAGGCATGGCGGATATCTATTTGCAGTCGCCGGTGGCGTATAAATACGGTCTGTATATCGAACCGGTCGCGTATGGAGAGTTTAACTCGCTTCCCCATATCCGGGTGGGGATGTTCGTCGCGGACGGATACCCGAGTATCGACAACGGAAAAGTGCATCTCGAATTCCTGCGCAAGATCTATCTCCGCTGCAGGCCGTGGATGGCGGAGACGTTGCAAGACCTGGATCACGGTCTGGATACGATCGAATCGATGGTGCAGGCGTTTCCCGCAATCAAACCGAATTTTGACAATCCGAAAGTGGCAACGGATGTCGGGAACGCGTTGCAGATGACCCGTCATTTGATTGAGACCAACAACCTCTATGTGCGGACCTGTTTCGCTTTCTTCCAGTACCGAGAGGAACCGACGGCCGAAAACAGGGCCCGGCTGCAGAGAGTCTGCGACGAGCTGGAGGCGACATGCGAAGCGTTTACGAAAGTGCCGGGCTTCAAGTATCAACTCTTCGGCGTCACGCAACTGATCGAGAACTCGCGTCAGGTTCTGGCCGACCTGACAGCGGTCGAAGAGGTTTTCGCGGCCGCTCCCGATATGGCGACAATCGAGCGGGGCATCCGTAGCGAACAGGAAAAGTACAGGAAGATCTTGTCCGAGCATTCAGAAGATGCAGTGCAACTCGCTCGTATCTACTGCAAAGTCGACGGGCGGGACCTGATTCGGATCCGCGACGACCAAGTCGAGACGGAACACCTGCGATGGGACGGGATGTCGTTGAGGGAAAAGGCGATCAAGAACCCGCTACCGAGAAAGAGAGTGAGCGTGGTGCC
>CAYTDF010000153.1:0-9318 GCA_964436365.1 uncultured bacterium
CCTCGTCGGAGTCCCGGAGTGTGGATCAAGAATCGATCATTCAGGATGTAACCCAATTGTCCCAAATCCAGCAGAGTGTACCGGCGGTCTCTTTGGCGGTGGAGGATGCAAACGGTGACGGCCAACTCGATCTTCTCGTTTTCGGAGCGGATGGACAGCGGGACACGCTCTATCTGAACTTGGGGAACCTCGTCTTTCAAGACATCACCGAGAGTTCGGGATTTCCCGAGACATCGACCGGTTACGCGGGGGCTTGGGCGGACGCCAACAACGACGGCCTCCTCGACATCGTATTCGCCGGTGACGGCTCGGATCGACTGTACCTCGGCACTCCGTCCGGCCGATACGAGCCCAGCGGGTCATCGAGTATCATTTCTACGTCGGGTGGGGGCGCGTGGACCGACATCAACCTCGACAACGCTCTCGACTATGTGACGTACGATCCAGACGGGAACATCCTCCTGTATAAAAACATGGGCGACGGCCGTTTCGAGGATGTCGCCGAGATGACGGGGCTTGCTTTTCTGTCCACCGGTTTTCATGCGATCCGTGCCTTCGACTTCGAAGGGACCGGCTATGCAGACGTCTTCTTCGGTCATGGCTATGACGGATTCCCCAACCTTCCCATCTCTTTCCCATCGCTCTGGCGGAATTACGGCGACGAACAGTTCCGTGTACTTAAACGGGACGCGGGGCCTTCTTACTTGAACAACGAGACCATGATGCCGGGCGTGGGCGATTTCGATCGCGATGGGCTTTTCGACCTGTATTACCCAAGATACGGCGATCGGAACACGTTGGAGCTCAACAACGGCGACGGAACGTTTTCGTGGGCGGAGGGAAACGATCCCGAGATTGACGATCCCCTGCTCGATATCACACATTATGCCAACGGGGTTGCAGCGGGAGACTACAACGCCGACGGCTATCTGGATGTTCACCTCGCCGATACGGAAGGCGGTTTCCTCTTTCGGGGCGATGCTGGCCTTTCTTTCACCGATGAAACGAATGTCAGCGGTCTCGACTTGCCCGGTGGAACAACGTCTCCCATCTGGGCGGATATAGACAACGACTTGGACATCGATCTTCTCGTGATCGACCACGACAGCAATGTCCGTATCTATGAAAATCGTGGAACCGGTGGTAACGCACTGATCGTCATTCCCATAACCGATGCCGACGGAGACGCCTCCGAAGACAGTCCCAACGACGACCGTACCGCCGCGGGAGCGATCGTCGAAGTCGATCTGGATGGCGATGGCGATTTTTCAGCGGAGGGACACGACACACTCTTGATCCGTGACATATCCGCCGCCAGCGCCGGTCGTTCGCAACCGCGTGCGCATTTCGGATTGGGGGATACCGAAAGCGTTGCGATCCGCGTGCTTTTCCCCGACGGTTCCATCGTTACGCATTCACCTGTACAAGCCAACCAGATCGTCACCATCCTCGACGACAGCAGCGGAGCGCTTCCCCCAACATCAATCCCCCCGCCGGTCCCTACACCCATCCCGACCCAACCGCCTTTGCCGCCGATCACAGCCAATCCCACCCCTGTCGGGGAACCGGAACCCGGAGCGTGGTTTCGCTACATCGCCTCGGAGGCGGGGATCGTACTCAATCTGAATACGTCCTCGGTCACGGTCGAAGATTTCGATCGAGACGGTTTGCTCGACCTTTATCTCTGCACTGGGGGCAGCGGCCGGGGAGGACATGAAAGCGTCCTTTTCCACAATGACGGTGGATTGTCGTTCACGGACATAACCGAAGAGATCGGCCTTGCCCGATTTAAGACCGATACATCGGCCGCATTGGGCGATTTCAACAATGATGGTTTCCCGGATGCCGTTACGGGAAAGGGGCCGTTCCCCGGCATTGAGGATTCAATCGGAGAAACGGGGCTCTACCAAAGCAAGCCTGACGGCACGTATGAGGAGGTGGGAGAAACGTTGGGCATGAACGCCGCCATCCAGGAGGGAGCGGTATGGGTCGATCTCGACAACGATAACGACCTTGATTTCGTCACCGGTATCGGGATCTATCGCAACGATGGAGAGAGTGGTTTCACCGATGTCACAGTACGGGATGCCGTACCGGAGTTCGAGATGGTTCAGAAGGTTCTCCCCCTGGATTACGACCGGGATAACCGGATCGATCTTCTCTTCTTGCGCCTCGCAGTGGGTGCTCCATCGGCCCTATTGCTGCACAATGAAGGTGGAGGCCGTTTCAGCGATGCGACAGACTCCTCCCGGTTAGCCGCCACGCTGAAAATCGATATATTCGCTAGCGAACTACCGATGCTCAGCGATGGAACGGCAGCAGACGTCAACGGTGATGGGTATGTGGACATTCTGATCACGAAAGTGATCATGCAGCCGAGTGGTGAGGTTCCTTTTGGAGCGACAAGGCCAGCTGAGCTCATCCTGCTCCTGAATGATGGCCAGGGACGGTTCGCTACAGTCGAGAACGTGTTTCCGACTGTGTATGACACATGGGGAGCTTGTTGGGGCGACTACGATAACGATGGCGATCTCGACCTTTTGGCTTTGTCGTCTTTCGAACACCTTCTCTACCAGAACCGAGGGAACCTCTCCTTTACCGATGTCGCGTATCGTGAAGGATTGTATGAAGGCATACGCCTTGGCGAGCCGGTCTGGGCAGACCTCGATAACGACGGCGATTTGGACTTGATCGCACCCGAGAAGAGTTACCCGGGATCTGAATACGAACACCTTTTCGAGAATCTCGGTCCCGAAGGGAACTTCCTGCTCGTCATACCCTTAACCGACGGTGACGGCGACGCGACGGACGAAAATACTTTCGACGACCGGACGGCTGTGGGAGCGCGTGTGGAAGTGACCGTGGAGATCGAACCCGATACGACGCGCACTTCGACGAGTTGGATCACGGCCGGTGATGGCGGCTTGGGTGTTCCGGTGGCGCATTTCGGTCTCGGAGAAGCGACTCAAGCGGATGTGCGTGTGCTCTTCCCCGATGGGAGCCTCGTGGAGGTACTCGGCGTTGCGGCTGGAGAACGTCTGGTGGTGCGGGATAACGGACAATCCTCGGGAGTCTCCTCTTTGGAGTATTTCTAGAGTGATTCTAAAAAGTTTATGCCATTTGGCAAAGCCAAATCTCTCCTCCCCCCATCTCAGAAGGCTTCAGATTGGCGGAAGAAAGGATCGCAACCATCATGATCGTGAAAACGGAATTTTCAGATCGTTCGGTTCGTGTTTGGAGACTCGGAGCCGCGCTCTTCACAGTCGCCTTGTTCGTTAGTTTTCCAGGAGACTCCTCGTCGGAGTCAAATTCTACACCCACCCCAACCTTCCCCCCCCTTCCACCCATCATGGCCAATCCCACGCCGATCGGGGAACCGGAACCCGGTGCATTGTTTCGTTATGTCTCAGATGAGGCAGGAATCATTCTCAATCTGAATACGTTTTCGGTGATGGTGGAGGATTTCGATCGCGACGGTTTGCTCGATCTCTATCTATGCACCAATGGCCACCGCTCGCAGAGCGGTCAAGCCAACGGTCACCCGAATGTCCTTTTCCGAAACGATGGCGCACTGTCGTTCACGGACATGGGCGAAGATGTCGGCCTCGAGCGTTTGATGTCCGATACAGCAGCCGCGCTGGGTGATTTCAACAACGACGGATTCCCTGATGTCATTGCAGGAAAAGGGCCGGTTTCGTGGCCGGAGGAAAGGGTCGGAGAAACAGGGCTCTACCAAAGCAAGCCTGACGGCACGTACGAAGAAGTGGGGGAAGCGTTAGGCATGAACACCGCTATTCGGGAAAGGGCACTTTGGGTCGACATCGATAACGATAACGACCTCGATTTCGTCACCGGTATCGGCATCTATCGCAACGATGGAACCACCGGTTTCACCGACGTTACAGTCCGGGATACCGTGTTGGGTTTTGAGATGGTTCGCGGAATCGTCTCTCTGGATTACGATCGTGACAATCGGATCGATATCCTCTTTGTGCGTATGGCGGTAGGCGGTAGGCAAATCCTGCTGCTTCACAATGAGGGGGAGGGGCATTTCAGTGATGCGACAGACTCCTCCCGATTGACCGCGACGTTCCCCTATGGTCTCGATGAGGATGCTAGTGAACTAATGACACTCAGCGATGCAACGGCGGCAGATGTCAACCACGACGGATACGTGGACATTCTAGTCGCAGAATCACTCCTGCTAGAGAGTGACCCGAACGGATTGATCGAGCAGACTGAATTGATTCTACTCTTGAACGACGGTCAGGGACGTTTTGCCGAAGTCAAGAACGTGTTCCCGAGGATTGTGTATGACATACGTGGAACATGCTGGGGTGATTACGACAACGATGGCGATTTCGACCTTGTGGCTCTATCGCCTCATGGGCACCAACTTTACCAGAACCGAGGCAACCTCTCCTTTACGGATGTCGCGGATCGCGAGGATTTGTATGAAGGCGTGAAACTTGGCCGACCGGTCTGGGCGGACCTCGATAACGATGGAGATTTGGACTTGATCGCACCAGAGAATAACTTTCCAGGGTACGAACAGGAACACCTTTTCGAAAACCTCGGCCCCGAGGGGAACTCCCTCGTTGTCGTGCCCTTAACCGATGGAGACGGCGACGCGACGGATGACAATACTTCCGACGACCGGACGGCGGTGGGAGCGCGTGTCGAGGTGACCGCCGAGATCGAACCCAATACGACGCGCACTTCGACGAGTTGGATCACGGCCGGTGAAGGCAGCATGAGCGTGCCGGTGGCGCATTTCGGCCTCGGAGAGGCGGATCGAGCGGATGTGCGCGTGCTCTTCCCCGACGGCAACCGTCTGATCGTGCGGGATAACGGACAATCCTCAGGAGTCTCATCAGCGGAATATTTCTGATCGCGACGTAACAACTGCGAGCGAGGTCGGTGCCGCTCGTGCACCCCTCTACAATTCCGGACAAAAAAAACCGGGCCTTAAAAAAGGTCCGGCGGCACATCGCAACAGCAAGCGGGAGGCGACGGCGGTTAGTCGGTGCGAGGTGCGCACCCACGAACCGCATCGCTCGTGTAACTCTCTTTGATTAAACCGTCTCTCAAGACTTCTTCCCGGGAGGGCGCACGAAGTGCCCCCGGTGGCTGGGCGCGAGGCCTCAGTCAATCGGAAATAACCTCTTGGAGATACATTAGACTGTTTCCACAGCCTCCTCGGCGACCGTGTGGCCATTCCCGTTCCCGTTTCCGTTCCCGTTCTTGGCACTTTCACCGTCATCGTCGCCGGAGTCGTCCGCATCGGTGCGGCCGAGCTGATCGACATCGATCAGCTGACGTCCTTCGGCGGTCTCTTCTTCAACACGGCGCTGGAAGAGTTTGGCGCGCCGGTCGAGGGCTTCTCTGCGGTCCGCACGAGATTCGAACTGCATACTCATCAGGGTCGAAACACCCTCTTCTTGCATGGTCACACCGTACAGCGTGTCCGCGATCTCCATCGTCTTCTTGTTGTGTGAAATGATGATGAACTGCGAACTGTCTAGGAAACTTTCGAGCAGCGTCGTAAAACGTCCGATGTTGGTATCGTCCAACGGCGCGTCGATCTCGTCCATGAAGCAGAACGGTGACGGTTTGGTCTTATAGATGGCGAACATCAACGCGATCGCCACCAACGCTTTCTCACCACCGGAGAGGAGCGAGATATTCGTCAATTTCTTGCCCGGAGGCTGGACTTCGATTTCGATTCCGGCGGCCATCGGATCCAGATCTTCCTGAAGCCGGAGTTCGGCGCGGCCGCCGTTGAACATCTTCCGCACCATCGCCTTAAAGTTCTCTTGTACTTCTTCGAAGGTCTTGGTGAACAGACCGATGGTGGTGTCGTGCAGTTCGCGGACTGTATGCAGGAGGTCCGAACGGGCCTTCATCAGATCGTCCCGTTGTTCGATCATCGCGTCCAAGCGGACTTTGACATCGTCGTATTCCTCGACCGCCAGTTCGTTAACCACGCCGATACGTTCGACACGGCCTCGCAGCAGAGCAATCTCTTCGGCGATCTCTTCGTCGCCGCGTTCGTCCTCGATATCCGCAGGCCGTTCGCCTTCACCGAACAGCTCGACCATGCGCCGTTCCCAATACTCGAGTTCGACCGTCAAACGAACGCGTTCCTGATCGACTTGCGTCCGTTCGCCATCGACAGTCTCCGTACGCGAAACAAGCCGTTCCTCTTCATTTTGAACAGCGCGGATATGGGCTTTGACCTCTTCTGCGGCCCGTTCGCCCTCTTCGATCTCCGCCATGAAACCGGCCTGTTCCTGTCGTTGTTCGACAAGCAGTGCCTTCTGCTCCACAACAGCGGTTTCGACTTGCGTCGCACGTTCTTCTTGCTCGGCGATCAGCTCCGTATTCTTCTCGACACGGGTTTGCAGTTCCTCGATACGTTGCGTCCGGGTTCGGATTTCGGAGCGCCACCGCTCCTGATCTTTCTCGCGTTCCAAACGCTGCATACTGGCGGTCGTAATCCCTTCGTGCACCTCACGGCGGCGCTCGGTCAGGGTGGCGATAACCCGATTCCATTCTTCGACTTCGGCTTCCAACGCGGTCCGGCGTTCCCGCAACCGCTGGATATCTTCGACCCGGGCGGCGTCTTTTCCTGCGCCTTCCTCCAGCTCCCGGTCCAGTTCCATCTGCTCGCCGAGCAACGTTCCCAGATGGTCCTCCAACCGGGAGGTCTGCTCGCGGATACGAGACACTTCACCCTGGCTGCTACGCATAAGGCCTTCGAGACGCACCACTTGGCGGCTCGCCTCTTCGCGTTGCCGGTTCAGGTCCCGCACGCGATCCAGCAAAAACTCCGCCTGATCCGCAAGCGCGCCCCGGCGGCGATCCAAACTCTTCAAGGAAGTGCGCAACTCGCCGATCTCTGTGGTTCTAAACAGCAGACCCGCGTGGCTGGCCGGACCGCCCACAAGCGTCCCGTCGCCGTTGAGCGTTTCACCTTCCGGGGTAACGATCTGCCAACCGCTGGGAAGATCCCGCCAAACCTCCAGCGCCCGATCGAGATCCGAGGCGATCAATGTTCGTTCCAGCAGACGCTCGACGGTACTTTCGTGCCCCGGCTCCGCTTGAACGCGCTCGCTCGCCCGCTCCAACTCTTGGAGGCTTTCGGGCAGGGACTCGGGGGCTCTTCCATGGCCGGTCCCTTCAACAAGAAACGCGACCCGGCCCTCACCGCTCTCTTTCAGAGCGGCCAAGGCATTCCAGACCGCGTGGGTATCGCTCGCCACAATTCCTTGCAACCGCATATCCAGCGCGGCGTCGATCGCCACTTCGTAGCCAGGGTCGACACGCAAAACTTCCGCCAGCGTGGTCCGCAGACCTTCCCGGGGACCGCTTTCGTGACGCATCAGGAACCGAACCCCTGAGCCAAAGCCCTCGAGATCCCGTTGCAGTTCGACCAAAGATTCAAGCCGCGATTCGGAACGGTGCCAATCCCGTTCAACCGTCTTCAGACTGCTCGCCGCAAACGCTTGCCGCTGTTGAACGTCGCGGAGTTGGTTCTGCAGGTCGTCCGCGCGGCGGCTCGTGCCTCGCAGCGCCTGTTTCGCTTCGACGTATGCCGAATTATGTTTCTGCAAGTTGATCTGATGGTGTTTCAGATCAACTTCCAACGTCGACGCGTCCTGGGCGGTCTGCGCACGCCGCTGGCTAAAGAACGTGCGGTCCCGCTCCCACTCCCGCGCGTCGGTCTCTGCCCGGCCCAGGTCCTTCTCGAGGTCGTTCAGGTTCCGGCGTTTCTGTTGGCCTTCCTCCTGAACCTGGAGAAGCCGCGATTCGATCTCACCGAACTCGCCCTCAAGACGTTCCAGGTATTCGAAGAAGTGAACCAGTTCGCCTTTGATGCGTTCCAGGTTGTTCTCGGTCTGTTCCAGCTCGGTATGTTCGGTCCGCAGCTGCTGTTTCGCATCCTGACGTTCGTTGTCCAACCGCACGCAGTGCTGCTCGTACTCTTCACGGCGCAGGGTCAGATTCTCGATATTCCGCTCGCCCTGTTCGATCAGGCCGGTCACACTGACATAGCGATCACGGCGTTCACGGTTGAGCGTATCGACGCGCTCGAGATCCTCGACATGGCCGCGCTTGGCGTCGCGCACGGTTTCGAGGTCCTTGCGAATCTCATCCAGACGTTCCCGGAACTCTTCCAACCGCGTATCGACCGATTCCGACTGACCGCGGAGCGCTTTACCGTGTCGGACTTCGTGAATCCGTTCCAGGATGTCCAAAGAGCGCCGGTATTCCCGCACCCGCGCTGTCTGGCCAGCCTGACGTTTCAACGATCGGGCCTGGCGTTCGAGCTCCTGGAGAATGTCCTCCAACCGGCACAGGTCCGCCTCGGTGCGTTCCAACTTCCGTAACGCCTCACTTCGCCGTTTCAGGTAACGGGAGACGCCCGCCGCTTCTTCGATCAGCGCCCGCCGCTGCTGCGGCTTGGCGTTGACGATCATGTCCACCTGACCCTGTTCCATCAACGAGTACGACGAAACGCCGATTCCGCTGCCCAGGAAGATGTTGGTGATATCCCGCAACCGGCAACGTGCGTTATTGATCAGGTAGTCGCTGCTGCCGTCGCGGAACAGGCGCCGGGTCACCTTCACTTCCGTGAAGGAGATCGGCAACAGACCGTCCTCATTATCGAAGACCAACGAGACCTCGGCCATACCTTCTGGTGGCCGGTTGACGGTCCCGTTGAAAATCATGTCGCCCATACGCAACCCCCGAAGGTTGCGCGCGTTTTGTTCGCCTAGAACCCACCGCAACGAATCTGAAACATTGGATTTACCACACCCGTTGGGACCGACGATTACCGTCACTCCCGGGTCCATGTCCAGTTCCGTTTGGTCGGCAAAAGACTTGAAACCGTTTATCTCAAGCTTTTTTAAGTACATATCAACTCTATCCGACAGTTACTTTCCCAATGGCAAGCCAATCTAAGCACCGCGCACGGCCCACGTCAAGCACAAACACCACAACGAGCTGTGGATAACCGTGGGATAACCACAAGATGTGGTGATAGTTACATGCACTATAACTCGCGAAATCGTCTCCACTTACGGTTCCCGCCCGCACCCGGTTTCACATCTCGTTTTACCTGGGAATAATTTGTTAAAACCACAAGATCTAGTGCTTGTCCGCGCGCTTTTGCCCAAGGTAGGGGATCGTTAGCTCGCTTAAGCAAAATTCCTCCAAGCGTCGAACGGATCTAGCCAAAAACACGCCGCTACCCGGCTAGAGCATCTCTCGAAAGTTTTTTCCGCTTGAAGGGATCAGTCAGATTTCAGT
>CAYTDF010000154.1:0-9309 GCA_964436365.1 uncultured bacterium
TCGAGGCCACGGGGGAGCTGGTGCGGTTGCAGCGGAACGTGGAGAAGCCGGTGCACTCCATCACCGCGAGCCGTCACAGGAACAGCCTGTATCTCATCCAGCGGGGGCGGGTGCTCGAATGGCGGATCGAGATCGAGCCGAGTTCCGCGCCGGACAAGGAGCGCTCGAAGGTCGTGGTTCGGGAGCGGGTTGTCTGCGAGATGCCGGAAGATGCGGCCTCCGCGCGAGGGATCAACGAGAGTTGTGATGGCAAAGGGCTCATTGTCGGTTTTACGAGCAAAGGGGTTCACGAGAACCGGATCGTCTGGATCGACATCGACGGCTCATCCATCAAGGAGATCGCGGCAGTCGATTTCTCCGCTTCACACATCCAGGCCAGTTGGACGCGGCCGGATTTGGTCAGTTTCGCCCGGCATTACACCGCGGGAGAAGGCGACTGGGCGCTCACGATGCCCGAGGACGGTCTTCGCGCGCGAATGTGGTTGGCGGATTTGAGCGACCGCGAGGCCTGGCCGATCTATCCGCAGGTGCAGGGCGAGTTGGTCACCCACGAATGCTGGTGGGTAGACGACCAGATCACGTTCTGCTCGGGGCAGTTTAAGGACGGATTCGCGGAGCATGCCCATGTCAAGGTTTACGATGTGAAGACGGACAAGACGCATATTGTGGGTGCGGGGTCGTGGTGGGAGGACCCGACGCCCGAGGAGACGGCTCGGGTGAACTGGTGGCACGCCGCCGGATCGCCGGACGGCCGGTTTGTGGCAGGCGACAACTGGCACGGGGATGTGGTTCTGTTCAGTGCCCAGACCGCGCGGGTGCGCGAGTTGACGCGGGATCACCGGACATACGGGAGCGGCTCGCATCCGCACATGGGCTGGAGCCCTTCCAGCCGCAGGTTGGTGCTGGGCAGCAACCGCTTTGGCAATCCGGATGTCTGTGTCGTCACTGTGCCCGAAGAATGGCGGACAGAGCGCTGGTGAGTGCGGCGGGAAGGGATTATAGTATCTCCCAAGAGTTCTTTCCGATTGGAGGACGCTGAACACCCGAATTTCGCGGGCACTTCGTGCGCGCTGACGGAAAAGACTTTCGAGAGGCGCTCTAAAGGCGAAGCGCCCTCGCTCAACGAGCCTTCACGACGTTTCGCAAGACGCCAACGCCCTCCAGTTCGACCTCAACCACATCACCGGGTTTCAGCGCGGGCGTCTTCCCCGGCGTTCCCGTGTAGATCAGATCGCCCGGCTCCAGAGTCACGTGCTTGCTGACCCAACTCACGATCTCTCCGACATTGTGAACCATGCTGCTCGTGCGTTGTTTCTGTTTGACCACGCCGTTCACACGCAGCTGCAAGAGAAGGTCGTCATAGTTGAGCCCCGACACCACGAAAGGCCCGCAAGGACCGAACGTGTCGGTTCCCTTGGCTCGCCACCACTGGCGGTCACCACTCTGCCAATCGCGGGCACTGACGTCGTTACCGCACGTGACGCCCAATACATAGTCGAGGGCCCTATCCGCAGAAACGTCCTTGGCGCGCTTGCCGATCACAACAACGAGTTCGGCTTCCGCATCGACTCGCTCGGACTCGGCGGGCATGACGACCTCACCGTTATGAGGCACGAGAACCGAAGGAACCTTGAAGAACATCTCAGGATTCTCTGACTTCGGAATATCGCCGAGATGACTTTCGTAGTTACCGGCCACGGCCAAGATTTTCGAGGGCGTGGTGGGCACAAGTAGCGTTACGGCGGCGAGATCGTACGTCGTATCTGTCTTCTTCCACGCAGAGAAGAGATCGCCGTCGATCTTCCGGACCGTGGATCCTTCGACAAGACCATAGGCAACCGTCTCGCCAGCCTGAAACCGCACATACGAAGTCACGCCGGCGGAATCTTGCGCGGCAACGGCGGTAATAAAACAGGCTGCCGTGAACTGCGCGATGAACACCACGGACATCCAATATGCAAATCTAGGCGTATTCCCGTTCATCGTTATCCCCTCTCCTCGCTACCGAATCGTATGATTGAAGGACACGCGCACCACGGCAAACGGTTCCTTCTATTCGGCCATCGTACTCTCATGGCTGACGATGTCAATCACCCTTAAATGCGCAGATTGCCGCGCAGGGAGAACGCCAGGGCCTTGTTACCGCACGCGCGAATATGTGACAATGTGACAGCCGTTTGCCCTCCCCCGAAGGCAGTTACCTTCCCGGGTGGGAGTTGAAGAAGAACCGAGGAGTCGTTCTTGAAGGACGAATGAAGTCAAGAGGATAGCGTAGAGGTCTCCATGCAAAGGCAAAGAGGATTCACACTTATCGAATTGCTGATTGTCGTCGCCATTATCGGCATCTTGGCGGCGATTGCCGTACCGAATTTTCTTAACGCCCAAACCCGTTCCAAGATTTCGCGTGTGATGGCCGACGAAAGAAGCGTTTCCATAGCCGTCGAGCAATATCGCCTGGATCACAACAGCTATCCGCCCGACGCCACAAACCGATTCCCCGTCGGTCTGTACATGCTGACCTCGCATGTCGCGTACATCCAAACCGTCCCGATCGATCCTTTCCTCAGCATTATCGACAAGGGATTGCCTATAGACCAGACCCCCAACGGACCGTTCTTTGCCATGGGCACTGATACGGAATCTCCCCAAAAAGTCGGTACGTATGCACTAGCCGCCGCCGGACCCGACCACGACGACGACACCGGAAACATGACCGGTTGGCCTGCAACAGTCTGGTGGGATTTCGATCCAAGCAACGGTTTGGATTCCAATGGCGACCTCATGTTCTTGGGCGGAAGTTATTCCCACGGGACATTTGTTCGCAACGGCATACGCAACCGGTAGGATGGTGCCCCCCCTGCGCCCGCACGGGCTGTGGCACGTGGTTGATACCCTGGGGAGGGCGAAGGAGAATAGCTGAAGATTGGAACTGTGACTGAGGTTTAAACGAACCGGATCGCGCTTTCTGGGGGAGAATCGAGAGCCCAAATGGGAAATCTGGGTTTAGATGGATCCGCTCTCATTGTAACTGCGGCTCGAATGGAGCATTTCATTGAAATGAAATAGGCAAGTCGACAGTCTATGGATATGAGTTATTTGCGGGAGATGAATAGCCAACCAAACACATATTGTGAGACAGTCCTTGCGCTACCACGCAGTGGAAGATGGGGGACAAGAGATGGAACGTATAGAGATCATTGACGCAAACGCAGATAACATCTGTGAGTACGGCCTTTGTGGGTATAAAGACACGAAACGAGAAGGGTATAGGCGAAAACTCGAGTGGCTGTCGCAACGTTTTCACGATGGTTTGAAATGCAAGATTATCCGCGCTGAGGATCATGGATCAGCCGGTTTCATTGAATTCATCCCCGGAGAGTATTGTTGGAGGCCGGTTGAAGCACCTGGATATATGTTCATTCATTGTGTCATGATGCATCGTAAAAAATTCAAAGGAAAAGGCTATGGAGCGCTTCTGCTAGAACAATGCATTCAGGATGCAAAGAGAGCGAAGATGAATGGTATCGCCGTGGTTGCCAGTGAAGGAACATGGATGGCGGGACGCGATCTATTTATAAAGAATGGATTCAGGTCTGTGGATGTAGCTCCACCTTCATTTACGCTGCTGGCCAAGACATTGAGAAAAGCGACATTACCGAGATTCAAAGGAGACTGGAAGAAAAAACTGCGTAAGTATGGCTCCGGGCTCACAATTATCCAATCGGATCAATGTCCATGTATCGCCAAGTGCACGCAAGATATTATCGCATCCGCAGAGGAATATGCCATCCATCCGAAGATTATCGAATTGAAGAGTTGTGGAGAGGCGCAAGACGCTCCTTCAGCCTATGGGATTTTCAATATTGTCTTCAATAATGAGCTGATCGCGGATCACCCGATCGGTCAAAGGCGCTTTATCAATATTATGAACAAGATGATTCCATCATTGTGAGTTTCCAGCATTATCCGGATTTACCCGAAGAGCCTCCTTACGTGTTGGCAATGCGTCTTTTGAGCGACCCAAACAATGATAAGCCGTTCCGATTTCTGCATACGCTTTAGAATACTTCGGACTCAGATGTCGTCTGAAGTTCGTTGTTGGTTTCCTCGCGACCGAATCGCATGATTGAAGGACACACACAACGGCACACCGTTCCTTCTGCGCAGTAAGAACGTTAGGACCTTATTCCGGCCGGGGTGGGCCATCGTAAGGTTTGGCTCCGAGTTGCAGACCCCGTTTCTTCACGGTGGTTCGTTCGGGATTATCCGTGGCCGGGGCGTCGATGAAGCCGTAGTAACGGCCCATCCAATACGTCTCCAGCCAGCCCGAAGGATCGACAACCGCACCGCCCCCGCTGCCACCGTCCAACCCGACAAGGTTGTCCGACCAGCGCATGGGGCCCCGCTCGCGCGGGGAGATGGCTTTCGTACCGCTGCAGTACGGAACGTAGCCATCGGGCGTGGCGAGATCGTGGCGGTGTGAGTTCGTGTAGCTGTAGTCGATCATATCCAACGGCCATTCACGCAGATGCCGTACCGCCTCTGCGGCTTCGCAATCGTTGCCAGTCAGCACACCGTACATGAAGTTGAACCACGGGTTGTGTTCGATACGCTCGACCTCCCAGCTGCGTTCGAGGCTCCGAAAATAGATGGAGCGCAAGATGGGATCGGTTTCGTAATGCAGAAGAGGAAAATAGGCATAGAACGCAAGACGGTCGTCCGAGTGAAAGATGTTGTCGGGCGGGAAGACGAGTTTTTGACGGATCACTTCGTTGTGATACCCCATCGCCTGCAACTCCTCGTACGCCTTCTCAAACTTGGCGTCCGGCGACAGTTCCATCGTGGTTCGGATGTAGGCGAGTATCTCCAAGCCATTGAGGCCCCGCGCGTAGTATCCGTACGGTGCTTTCAGATACTCGGGATCCCAACGCGCCCAGCGGGTGGGCTTGCCATCCACATCGCGTAGCGTCCAACCGTTGTCGATGATGTGGCGACTGATCCGTGCGAGATGGTCTTTGGCGCGGGCTTTCTCTTCACCTTTGGCGATCAGATCGTGGAAGAGCGAAATCGCGTAGTAATGCGCGTCGGTCTCGTCGCTGGAGGTGTCGCCTTTCCATTCCCAGAGATTGTCGGGCGTACGGTGCCATTCGGCGGGCAGCCCGCCGGAACCGTGCCTGGCTTTGTTCCCGGTTTCACCGACCGCCCAGATAGACCGGGCCGGGTAGCCGTCGATCGGCGTGACGTCTTCCATCCACTTCAGAGTGTTGAATGTGTTGAGCGCCTCCCGCCGCGCCTCTTCGTCGCCGGTCACGGCATACTTGAAACACATCGCGCCGAGGTAGTGGGTACTCCACCCGGCGTCGTTATCGCTGACCTCGCGCACCCACCCACCGGTGGAGCCGTTCCGTTCCAGTTTGTGGGTAAAACCGAGCCGCTTCTGTCCCCATTCCTCGAGGTGCCGCTCGTAGAAAGCGGCCTTCTTTTGCAGCGTGTATGGAACGTACTCGATGACGGCAAGCCCACGGTCGGTCGCCACGTAGGCGCTTGTGTCGTCAACGGCGATCGCCCGGACGTTTTCGTGAGGAAGCCAGCGGGGACCGGAGAAATAATGAAACTCGCCCTCCGTCATCCGAATCGCGCCGCGCGTGGTGCCGATCCAAAGATCGCGCCCCGAGGCGGTAAGGCAGGTCGTATCCTCGTAGCACAACCCTTCCGAGCCTTTCAGATGGGTGAGCGCCATTCCGCGCATGACACCGAGCCCCCGGTCGGTGGCGATGTAGAGACGGCTGCCGAGCGTGCGGAGATCCCGGGTACGCTTCGAGGGGAGTGTCCCCCAATCCTCCGCCGGTTCGCGGTTGTACCTAGCGCCGTCGAATAGACCCAGTCGCCCGCTTCCCAATACATAGAGCGTCTGGCCGTACGATTGGACACGCTCGATGGTGAGCCGAGGCCCGTCCGAACCCGGGATCGGTTCCAAAGTGTCACTCACAACACGCAGCAAACGGCGTGGTTCGGCAACGACGATTTCCCCGAGGTGGAAGCAAAAATCGCGAAATGCGCCTGGGGCGATTTGTTGCCAACCGGATCCGTCAAGACGATCCAGACCGTCGGTAGTGATCGCCCACAGCGCACCTCCCATACTCTCCAGCCGGACTACGGCCGCTTTGGGACCTTGCGCCGGTACGAAGGATTCGCCGTCCAGAATGTAGACGCCGTCTTCAAATCCCGCATACAGTCGGCCATTGTAAGCGGCGACGGCTACGATCGGGCGGTCGGTGACGATCTTGCGACCGACTTCTTGCCGATAGAGCTCGTCGCCGACGGGAGTCCACAACCTCTCGGGAAGTTTCGATCCAATCGGCCGCGCCAACGCAGCCGTGCAAATTAGAAGTGTGCAGACCACACGTAAGGGCATTCCCAGTCGTCCACTCATCGCTCGCTCCTCCTGGCCATCTCTATACGGATTAGGCCTATGGCGTCTCCTAAAAGTAATGTCCGATTGGAAAACGCTGAGCGCCCGTCGTTTGCGAGCACGTCCGGAAAGAACTTTCGAAAGACGCTTTAGACCATAAGCAATTCATGGAAAAACGTATAGACCCGACTTTCCACACGGCCTTCGTACACCTACATTTACACAAACAGAGAGTTCGTCGCGTGGGCCCGCGAATGCACCAGTTTCTCCCCAGTCACTTTGGCGCGGGAGCCCGGAGAGGCTAAAGTAGTTCACAAAGGCCGTGTTCGTTCGGCACAAGCCGATCCGGCAGCGCGCCCGCTACGCGAATGAGAGAGATTCATGGGATACCCAATCCTAAACCCACCCGCCAGCCGACTCCGCTTGGCCACTGTCCTGACAACCACCACCCTCCTGCTCGCCAACTGCGGCGGCCCGGCCGATGGCCCAGTGGAACGTTCTCAAACAGGACCCTCCGGGGACGGCGTCGAACTGCTGTTCGTCCACGCCATCACCCTCGGCCTCGAACGGGAAGTGATGGACGCAATCGTGGAGGATTTTAACGCCAGCCACGACGGCATCACCGTCACCCAAGAACGCATGGCCTCCGATACCTACGAAGACCTCGGACTGATCAAATACCTCGAGAGCGGCAAACCACCCGACCTCTACTTCGAATGGGGCGGTTGGCGAGTCCGCCGCTGCGTCGCCAAAGAGTGGGCGCTCGACCTCACCCCCTATATGAAAGATGGCTGGAAAGAGCGCTTCTACGACGTCTGCTGGGATTACGCCAACGTCGACGGACAGACCTATCTTTCACCCAACGGCATCGATGTAACTACCCTAACCTGGTACAATAAAGACTTATTCGAAACTCTCGGATTTGCCGAACCTAAAGACTGGCCGGAGTTCGTCGAGCAAGGCCGGAAAGCCAAAGCGGCGGGCCTCATCCCGGTCGGCGCGGGCAACGATGAACTTTGGGTGATGGGCAACTGGGCGGCGCATCTCGCCAGCCGGATCGTCGGCGAACAACACTACGCCGATGTGCTGTCGCTCAAAGAGGGCACCAGCCTCACCGACCCGGGCTTCGTCCGCGCACTGGAAATGCTGGGGGAACTCCAAGAACTCGGTTTCTATAACCCCGACATCAACTCGCTCGCCTCCGAACAGGGAGAGGTCCTGTTCCGCCAGGCGAAATCACTCTTCTACCCCATCGGGATCTGGGTGATCGACGACTGGGCCCTGAGCGCGCCCGACCTGAACTACAGTTTCATCAATACCCCGCTCGTCCCCGACGGCGTAGGCAACCAAGAAAGTGTCTTGGGCCTGGTCTCGGGATTCATGGCCCATCGGAAAACACCCCACCCGGATGAAGCTGTCGCATTTCTCAAGTTCCTCTCCAGCGCCGAATCCCAGCGCCGGTTGGTCAATATCGGACACTCCTCGGCCACAAAAGAGGCCTATGACGGAGCGAAGGTCAATCCCCACCTGGCGAAAGTCGTCGAGACGCTCGCGGCGGGTGGCAAACTCGTCCCCCCCGCAGATACAGGGTTCCGGCTCCAAGTTGCGGAAGAATTCTACCGGGCCGTCGCACGTGTTGTGGCGGGACACGTGACGCCTGAAGAGGCGCTGAAACGAGCCGAACTGGGAGTCGCGCGTCTGCGGCCCTAGCGGTTCGGCAAGAACGCTCCGGCGTTCCGATTGTGCATAAAATGGGAAACCTCTTCTCCATAGGGTTGGCGGTTTCGCTGGGGATCCCCATCCTGTGGTTCGGGCTACTCCTCATGCGAACGGTGCGCGCGCGCGGCCGCCTCGACCGCGTCACCAAACGCCAACTCACCGGATACCTATTCGTCGCTCCGGCCTACCTGCTGTTCGCATCGATCATTCTCGTCCCGTGTATCGGGACGGTGGCGATCTCCCTGCAAGAATCCACAGACGAATTCTCACAAACGACAGAGTTCGGCTGGGGCAACTACGTCGATCTGTTCACCAGGGATCCGATCATCCGCGAGGCCTTCGTGAATAACACGATCTACCTCGTGGCGACGCTGGTCACGGAGGTCCTGGCCGGGCTGGGTATGGCGCTCCTGCTCTCGGCCGACCGACGGGGGTTCCTCTTCTTCCGGCTGCTCTTTTTCAGCCCGATGATGCTGGCCATGGTGGTGGTGGGACTGCTGTGGAAGTTCATCCTGCGCGCGGACGGTGGCCTCCTGAACCAGATCCTATCGGGAATCGGACTCGACAGTTGGGCACAGACGCCCTGGCTGGCCAATCCGACATTCACCCTGCCGGCCATTTGCCTTATTTCGGGCTGGATCTATGCCGGTTTCTACCTGATCCTCTTCCACGCCGCGATCAAGCGTATCCCCGAATCACTCCCGGAATCGGCGCGTCTGGACGGTTGCGGCGAACTGCAAGTCGCTTGGCATGTGACATTGCCGATGTTACGGGATGTGGGGATCGTCTGTGTGCTGATCTGCGCCACGGGCGCGTTCAAGGCGTTCGACCTCTTCTATGTGATCTCCCCTTCGGGAATGAACGGGACGGAGATGGTGGCCACCTATCTGGTCAAGGCCATTCTCGATAACCGCGATCCGTATTACGGCAGCACCATCGCCGTACTGATGACAGCGGCGGTGCTGCTGATTTCACTGGGGATCATGCTATTTCAACGACGCTCCGAGCCCCTGGAGTACTAACGAAAGTTTGGAGACGCTTTCAGTGAACGAACGACTTGTCAAGACAATAGTTCTGTACGCTCTGCTCATCGCCCTCTCGGTGGTGATGTTCTTTCCGATCGTCTGGATGACGGTTTCATCCATGAAACCGACGGCGACGGAGATCGCGGACGAGCA
>CAYTDF010000155.1:0-9296 GCA_964436365.1 uncultured bacterium
CGTTTGTGCCATTCCAGCGACCCCGCGGTAAAATCGAACCACGCGTACAGCCCCACCCCCATGAACACAACCATCCCCCGCTCGTCCGCCTCGGTAAGAATCGCTTCGACCGGATCCTCGGCGGTAATATCCATACGTCCAGCGTAGAGCCGCGAGGGATAGAATGCCGATCCTTGGTAGCCTTCCTCTTCGATCCTGTGTTTGCCGACATACATCTGGTTGCGGAAGAGTTCTTGAACCACCACGATATTCATCTCCAGATCGTTCATCCCGCGCACCAGTTCCCGCCAGTCGCGATCTTCCAACGTACGAATCTCTTTGTTCCAGCGTTGCCCTTCCTGTTCGCTCCAGTGGTAGATTCCGGTCCATGCCCCGTCGATTCGCTGGGTGGAGCGAATACTGGCCGGCCGAATCTCGACTGCCTGACGCCGTTCGATCTCGAGCGTCCCGCTTTTCGCAAGGAGAATCACTTCACGCTCTCCCGCGTAACCCGAGGCGGCCCACCGGACGGTGATTTTCTTGAACGACTGGGCCGCGATCTCCACCCGCTCGCGATGGATTCGATTCTCGGCCTGTTTGCTGTCCAGATACAGTTCGACGGTAAACGTCCGGCTCTCCGCGTCTGGGTTGCGAACCGCGCTGACGATTTCCAGCGTGACCGCCTCCGTGATCGGCGACGGCGGCACGAGGGTTAACGCTGCGATATTGGACTTCGAGGGTTCTTCTGTGGGTGTCTCACACAAGACATGGAGGGGGGTGACAAGAAGCGCCATCCAAAGCGTGAACAATGTGGCCAGAGTCGGAGGTTTCCTACGTTTCACGATATCCTCTCCAGTCTGCAATCTCTCGATTCATGTGTGAGGGTGCGTCGCGCCTACTCGCTCGGCGTTTGCGCCCAGTCTCGCCGTGCGGGACAGATCAAGCAACGGGGATGCTCGCACAAAAGAAAGGTGGGAGTCTTGCGGAGTGCCTCCACAATCGCGTCGCAGCCCTCCCGCGCGGGCATCAGCGTCGTCTCCGCGGCGCTTACCTTCGAGCATTGCAAGAGAGACTCCGCGTTCAAAACCGGTTTCGCGGCATCGAACCCAAGACTACATCCCGGCACTTCGCTCAGGCGAACGAGAACCGTCACTCCGTCGTCGTCGCGGTAAGTGGCGGCCATCCGGCTCTGACCGGAAACGTGGGTTATGTGCAGATACGGCGCGGGGGCAAGAGATTCGGCGAGGTGGATAAGCGTGCAGGTATCCAGCCCAGTACCCAGCATGAGCACATCGCCGCCGGCCAGGCGCAGGCGATCCCACGGGCTACCCAAACCCAGCGGCGTCGAGGCGAGATGGTTCTCGGTCAGCTCGCGTGCCAGGGGACCGATAGCCGCGACCGAATGGGTCGGGTGCAGGCTTCGCAACGCACCTGGACGTTTACGGGTCAGTTCGGTCAGCAGGCCCACACGCGAAGGCGTCGTATCTTGAACGAAGGGCTTCCCCGTCCATTTCACCATGTTGTATGTCGGCGTGGGCACCATCAGCGTGCCCTCTGGACCGAGTGCTTGGAGCAGTGCGTCGAGCACCGTCTCCGGACTGCCCTCGACCGCCCCCACGCTCTTGAACGAGCTATGCAGCGCCAGGACCGAACCGGGCCGAACCCCGAGGTCGAGGAAATCCTGCGTCAAATCGTCTTTCGTGTACATTGCAATACCGGTTTCAAGAATAGCGCCAGAAACGATCGTGGAAAACAGATTACGGGAAGACTTGCGGTCCATGGCGACCGTTGGCATATAGAAGTAGACACCAATCGCGTGGTCGTCTTTCCGCACAACAGGGTTATGCTTGGCGAAACCGGAGGAGCATGGCACCTTGGTCACCATGAACGAGCGCAACGAAACAGGCGTCGTGGGCTGGAAAAAAGCGGCATTGGCGGTGATCGTCTTAGCGGTCGTCGCCCGGCTCGCGTTTCTGCTGATCGTCACACCTCGCCTGGACGGGGTGTACTGGGATGGCGACGGCTACCTCAACTACGCCACAAAGTTACGCGAGGACAGATGGGAGGAGGTGCATCGACCGCCGGTCTATGTCGCGCTCTGTGCGGTCCTCCAACTCTTACCGGGCGAGACCCTAACCTGGGTTCGTGCACTGAACGTGCTCATGGACGTCGGGATCGTCTGGCTGATTCTCCGCCACGGAAAACATCTGGCCGGACCCAAGGCCGCGATTCTCGGAGCGGCGTTATACGCAATCTATCCCTTGGCGTTGTGGCGCATGTCCTACGCCAACTCGGAGATCATCGCCACCTTGACCTTGACCGGACTTCTGGTTGCCTACGAACGTCTATCCGTAAACCGTCGTTGGTTTCACTGGGCCGCGGCCGGTGCGGCATTTGCAGTTCTGTTGCTGGTCAAGGATCTGTATAAGTTCTTACCGGCGGTCTTGCTCGTCTACTGGCTGTGGAAATTTCGGACCGAACCGCGCCGGGTCTGTTTCGGGTTCGCCGTCTGGGCTGTGGCCACTGCGATCGTGGTCGCCCCGTGGACCTATCGCAACTATCGGGTAACTGGAGAGCTGATCCCCATCGCGGCGGGGCTTTCCGGGAAGGCCATGTTTATCGGCAACCACGTCCCCAGCGAGGGCCGCTGGGTGGGTGAATACGAGCATCTCTGGAGGGAATCGTTACGCGAGTTCGAAGAAGCCAACCCTGATCTGACGCCTAAAGAAAAGGACCGAGAACTTACGGCCGCTACGCTGAAACACATTCGCGAGAATGTCTCGGGTTGGCTGACGATCTTACCCAAGAAGGCATTCCGTTTCTGGTTCGTGCCCGCCTCCGAAACACGTATCGCACTCACAATCGCCGTCCAACTCGCATTCTTGGGGTTGGCGCTGTTGGGCGCGATCCGGGCCAGGGACCGGCTCGGAAGTCTGCTCCTGCCGGGCTTGGTCTTGGGGTACACATGGGCTCTCTACACACTTTCGTATTCATGCGTGCGGTTCAGTCTGATCGCCATGCCCTGGGTCTGCTTGCTAGGGGGATGGGTGTTGGCCGAGCGGAACTGCAGACAGCCGGAACCGAATTCGCGCCAGAAGACCTGACAGAGAGCGAGCGAAGATGCGGTCTCTATTCTCGATATCGATACGCGTGGCAGCGCTGTTGCTTGGTATGCTGTTCTTTCACGCGCCGGGTTGGTCCAACGGTTCCGAGACTGCCGAGTGGCCTGTCTATGTGAGCCCGTGGGAGACGATTGGCGGGGGAGCGTTAGACGTCTCTTTCTTGTTGGACGCGCCCGCCGGTAAGCACGGGTTTCTCGGCAGCCAAGATGGAGTCTTCCGTTTCCAGGATGGTACGCGGGCACGCTTCTGGGGCGTGAATCTAGCCGCCGCCTCCAACTTCCCCAACGCCACCCAAGCGCGGATTCTCGCCGAGCGTCTCGCCCACGCGGGCTGCAACATGGTGCGCCTGCACCACATGGACGCCCCGTGGCATTCTCGGCCGATTATCGATTACAGCCATCGCGGCGCGCTACGGCTCGATCCCGAACAACTCGATCGTCTCGACCGGCTCGTATTCGAACTCAAGAAGCGGGGAATCTACATCCACCTCGATCTGCTAACCCACCGCAGGTTCGAACCCGGCGAGGAGTTGCCGGAAGACGAGAAACTCTCCGACGGTCAAAAGCACGCCAGCCTCGTCAATCGTCACCTGATCGAACAGCAAAAAGAGTATGCCCGCGCGCTGCTGACTCATCTCAACCCCCACACGCAACTCCGTTACGCGGACGATCCGGTATTCGCGGTGGTGCAGATCTGTAACGAGAACAGCGTCTTTTGGCGAACGAAAGCTCACATCCCCGAGTTTTATCTGGAAGAGATCGACGCGTTGTGGAATGCATGGCTCGTGGAGGAGTACGGAACGCGCGAAGCGTTAAACGCGGCCTGGACATCGGCAGAGGGAAAGCGAAATCTGCACTCGGGAGAAAATCCCCATCGCGGCACAGTGGAGCGGCCGCCAATAGGCTTCATGTCGGAGCGCTACTTCGATCCTGAAACTCCTTACTCCGAGGTGGAGGGTGGCGCGCCGCGCGTCGCGGACCACTTCCGGTTTCTGGCCCAGCTTCAAGACGCCTTCTACACCGAGATGACCGATTATCTGCGAGAGTTGGGCGTGAAATGTGTCGTCGCCGGTTCGAATCTACCCAATGGCATCATCGGTTTGAGACGCGAGGCCGCACAAGGCATCACCGAGACCGATGCCTACTTCGGGCACCCCCGGGACGGCTTTGGAGTCCCCAACCGCTTCCCCGACGCCAGCATGTCGAGTCGCGAGTTGCACGCGGAGGCGGAGACCTGGGGCATCACTCACCTCCCCCAGATCTTCAGCCAAAGCCGTACTGCGGAGGCGCCTCTTCTGGTCACCGAATGGAATCAACCGTATCCGATGCCATACCGGGCGGAATCGATCCCGTTCGTGGCCGCGTACGGCGCGTATCAGGATATCGACGGTTTCTGCCTCTTCTCCTACAACCACCGGGACTGGGACCGCCCTCTGCCAAGGAAGGTGCAAGGTTTCTTCAATTCGGGTAACGACCCCGCGCACTGGGGGTTATTTGTGGCCGGAGCGCTGATGTTTCACCGGCGCGATATCCGGCGCGGCGAGACCGTCGTCGATGTCGTATACGGGAAGAACGATCTGCTGACCCCACATCCCCGCTGGCGGGAGCGGTTCAACGGTCTCACCTATCTCACCCGCGTACGTCAAACCTATGCCGACGACGTCTACACAGGCGGAGCGGACCTCGCCATCGCGGGCGGATTCCGGCCCGGGCTGGACCTCACCCAAGCCCGGCATGCCCTGCTCTTTTCGCGCAGTCCCCACGCCAACCCCTATCGTATGGATGGTGGGCTTCTGCCGTGGATCCAGAAACATCTCCCCGGCTCGGACACACCGTGCGAAACAAGTGGGACCGCGCGAGGCGAAGAGGCGTGTATCCGGCGCACACCCATCCTGGTCGATGGGCCTCGTTGCGTCGTCCAGAATGTTGCCGAGTTGGAGCGTGAGGACCCCGCATGGGAAGCGAGGCTCACAATCGACCTGTTACAGATGTGGGGACTCCGGGAAGGGGGACGCGAACGGCTCGACCGCGAGGGATGGGTTACGGATACGGAGGAGCTCACCTTCAACGACAAGCGCGGCATCTTGAAAATCGACACCCCGCGAACCCAGGGGATTGTCGGCCGCGCGGCGGGTGAGACCGTGCACCTGTCGGCGTTGACGGTTACCCCGTCGACTCCGTTCGCGGTCATCCTTTGCCAGAGTCTGGATGGCCAGCCGCTCGAGGCGTCGCGCCATTTGCTGCTAACTGCGGTGGGAAGGGTGGAAAACACTGGGCAACAGTGGTTGAGTGGGACCCGGTTTGCCGATGACGGGGAAGCCCCGGTCCGAATCGAGCCGATCTGTGCTGAGTTCGCGCTGAAGACTAAGTCTCCGAAGGGTTGGAGAGGGTATGGGCTTGCCGCGGACGGTTCCCGTGCCGGTGAGTTGCCGCTCTCTGAGCGATCCGGGAGGGTATGCGGGACGCTTCGGGGGTCTGTGACCGGCGCGCAAGGTGGGTGTCGGGTGGCTGAACGCGAAACCGGATCAGACAAGCGCCCCATTGGACAGATTCATTTTGAGCTGGTTTTGGACACCGCTGCACTTGAACTCTGACGGCGTCACGGTATGAAATGCGAATCAAGCGAAATTCCGGATGGGCGTTTGCCACGGCCGGCGTTACGAAACGGGGTTCCAGCCCAGCGTTTAGTCTGTTTCTCAAAAGTGTTTTCCTGTGGCGCACGCACAGTCTCTCCGATAGCGAACGGACAGACAGTGGTTGCGCACCTGGGGGGGTCCATTCGGAACCGATTCTTGGGAGAAACGATACGTTAGAAAACCGGCTCTTGTGCAACGAAGTGAGAAGAGGAAAGTAAAGGATGCCACATAGAAAAGATTTTTCTTGGCTTGAGGAAGTTCGTGACGAGGTCTTAGAGGAACAGGGGCTGGACGACGAGGATCTACCCCATATCGAAGATATGGAGACCGACGAAATCGCTCCTGCGGCCGAACAGATCGCCGCGCTGGACCGCCGGATCACGGACGAGACCGGCGTAGACGATGCCTTGACCGCCGAGGTCGACAACGCCTGGATGCGCTTGCGCGAGATGGTCTTGGAAGAAGTCAACCGGCTCGCGGAAGAGGAAGGCGTCGATATGGAGGGGATGGCCGAATCGCAGGAGGTGCTCGCCGACGCGGTTGCGGAACGCTGTGTAGCCGAGGCCGAAGGCGGGTAATCGAAACTCCATGCCGGACCCTCAATCCAGCCAAGAATCGGCGTCCTTTCCCACCCGGCAGAGAATCCTCGTATTCGGAGCCGGAGCGGTCGGTTCTCTTGTGGGGGGACTGCTATCACGCGCGGGGCACGCTGTCTCGTTTGTTGGACGGCGGCCGATCGTGCAAGCCATCCGAACTCAGGGTCTCGCGATATCTGGAATCTGGGGCGAGTACGAAGTCCCACGCAACGCAAACGCATTCGAACGCGTTGCCGACGTTCCCACCGATCTCAACCCCGACATCGTTCTGATCGCGACCAAATCCACCGCCACCGCGCAGGCCATCGACGCCTGCCGGCCGATCGTGGGGCCGGAGACGTATCTCTGCACGCTCCAGAACGGGATCGGCAATCTCGAAATTGTGGCTGAAACATTCGGCTGGCCGCGCACGCTTGGCGGACGGGTCATCACCGGGGTCGAGATCGACGCCCAAGCGCCCGACTCGCCGACCGACCGGCCGATAGCGATCCGGGTCACCGTCCACGCCGACGATATCCGGCTCGGCCATCCGCGGCAAACGCTGGACCGGTCTCTTCTGGAAGGCATTGCCGAGACCTGGAGAGAGGCCGGGATTCCCGTCCAGGCCACCGGCGATCTCGTCAAGTACCTTTGGGCCAAGCTCTTCTACAATGCCGCCTTAAATCCGTTGGGGGCCATACTTGGTGTCCGCTATGGCGATCTCGCCGCGCGCGAGGGCACCCGGCAGACCATGGACCGGATCGTCGCCGAGGGATTCGCGGCCACCCACGCCCATGGCATCGAGCATTTCTGGCCGGATGCGGACTCCTATTTGAAGGCGTTCTATGGCGAGATGGTTCCCAAGACTGCGGGGCATTTTCCTTCCATGTTACGCGACCTCGAGCGCGGCCGTCTAACCGAGATCGCTGTCTTGAACGGGGCCATTGTGCGGCTCGGCGAAGAGGCGGAAACGGATGTGACCACCAACCGCACGATTATGGAGATGATCGCCTTCCTCGAACAACGCAACAGCCGGTAGCACGAACCTGGGGAGCACAGGCTTCCCAGCCTCCGGAGCGCACAAACCCGGGTGGCACCGCCAATTGCTTTCAAGAAGAAGACACAGCAGCCGGTGCGAAAACATAGTCTTCTTCCCCTGGCGTCCGTAAGACGCACGGCAATAGCCCAGGCCAAGAAGGAATAACACAGCAGTCCTGGGTGAGTTCTGCGGGAACGCGATCTTCGGCGCAACCGATCCCGGCCAGGCGTACCGCGAATTAGAGCGTGTCTTGCGCGAAAACGCCAGGAATGTAGATCTGGCCTAAACCCCGTTGCGTTCTGCAACAATTTCTTCCCAAAACCCCTCAACAGACAACCCCCTTGTTGTCATACAAATGTAAGAGCGTCTTAATTGTGCGCAAAGTTGCGACTTTGCTGTTGCATTGTGAAATACCTAATGGTTACTGAAAACGCGTATGTGACAACCACTCAAGTATTCTGTGGTAATAACACCACACTTTGCGAAGAAAAATCAGAAAAGCTATTGACGTACTTTCGTCCCCCTGCTATTTCATTAAGTGCTCCCTCCAGAATATCTCGAGTAGGAGGAAATAATGATCAAGAACCGGTTTGTTTCCTAAGGGTCCACTGAGGGTAGCCGTGACTGACCGCCGGGCTTGGCTCAAGCCTGGGACGGTTCTTCCCGGAATCTCACGTGGGCCGTATAGACCCTGTCGCACTGCTACTTCGGGCGGCGGTGACAATGGAGATGTCCTCAAGAATATAGCCTGCACACAACTCCCGTGTTCCTGAGTGAAATTGAGCCTTTAGGTTCAATTTTGTATCGAAGGGCGCGGGAGGAGAGACAGTTCTCACGAACAATCGGGCGATAAGACTGAAGACCTCCCAAGCGGTCAGCGCCGATGGAAAAGCTGTGCCGGGTAGCCAGAGGCCGGTGGTACCCCGCTGAGGCAATCCGCGCAGCGCACATTTAGTGGTCCGTCTTATGAGAACGGACTATAATAGGAAAGTTGTGTGTTTGTCATGAATGATGTCAAACATGACACAAAACAACCGGCGATGAGGGATGCCATCCTTCATCTATTGTTCTTGACTTTGCTCTTCAGCCTTGCTTTCGTTTCCTCGCCAGGCTGGGCGCAGACCGTCGAGCATTTCGAACTGGTACGGGACGCGGAGGGCGTCTTGTGGACCGACCTTGAAGGCGCTTCGGTAGGGCGCAAGCGAGCGAGTTCCAACACGGTGACTGTTACCCCGGGCGAAAGAGCCCAAGGCAGATACAATGGCAAACAAGGTATCGCGTACAGCGAAGCCTATGGCAAGACCCCCACGCTCGACTTGCAGACATTGATGCCCGCAAAGGGCAAAGAACGCGGGTCGCGCGCCTTATGGCAGAACCGGCTTCCAATCGCCAAACACGTGCAGATGGAGGTGAGCTACGAAACGATTCTGGACGCGGGGGACCGGGAACCCTCGGTGGACTTCGCGCTGATTGTTGATGAGGCAGACACGAAATCCCCCACAGGCTGGCGAACCGCCGCTGCATTCGATATAGAGTCGGTCAGGCCGTCGTTCCATGCGAGTGCGGGGCGTCTGGCGACTGCTGGGCAAGAGCGATTCAGGCAGGGCTCCTTCATCGCCAACCTCACACCCTGGGCAGGCAAGTACGTGCGGCTGGCCTTCGAAGCCCGCTTTCAGCCAGGGTCTCCGGGTTTGATGCGCGCCCGCTGGCTCAAAGGCCGCTTGGTCTCCAGTAGCTTCAAGGTGACCTTATCGGAACCGCAGACGACCTCCAAAAAGCACAGTACCAAACTAAGAAGCTCAGCGGCCACAATCTACCCAGCCACGCAAGGGTCAGCCGAGGATGTCAAACTTCTCGTCGTCACTAGCTGTCCCGATACGGGATTCACGGTCGAGAATTTCCAAGACCGCCAGGTCGGCTATGGCGGTTCCGCATTCTACGACCCA
>CAYTDF010000156.1:0-9266 GCA_964436365.1 uncultured bacterium
ACCACCCTCCCGCGTTCGGAGACAGATGGCGTTGCCCTGGACTGTGGAGCGCGTGATCTGTTTCTCACGAATTCGCTTTGTCGACGATGTCCCGGTGAGTGTGTATGCCTCGTATCTGCTACCGGACCGTTTCCCAGGCTTCATGGACGAGGATACGAGCGACCGTTCACTCATCAAGATCATCCGTGAGGATTACGACACACGCCCCACCCAAATTCATCACGAGTTGGAAGTGATGACCGCGGACGATCAGCTGAGCGAATTACTGAACGCCCGCGAAGGGTGTCCGATTCTTCTGGTGGAGTCGATCGAATGTGGGGAGAACGGCGTCCCCTTCGTGTACCACACGGAGCGGTACAGAGCCGACCGCTACCGGTTCCGAGTGAAACATTCGCGACCGGAGAGCGGCAAGGACGTAGGGGACAAAGACGAAGGGCCGGATTCCGGTTCGTAGAAAATCGTCGGGATTCCTGCGTTTACCAGTCCCGCGATCACCACTCGACGTGGGTGCGGAGTTCGATGAGGGTTTCCGCGTTCGGTTCAGGCCGGGCGATGACCGCGTATAGGTACTGACCCTCCATGGCACAGACATAGCCGAAGGGGAGCCCTAACCCGTTCAACAACCCCGCCAGCCAAGCCGAAAGAGCTTGCACCATCTCGCCCTCGTTCACACCCGCCGCCTCCCACGCAGGACGGTGCAGAGCCAGATCGTACCGCCAGAGAACCCGATCGTCGTCGATCTCGGCCATCAGTGAGCTGCCGTCACCCGGGAATCCGTCGTAGAAATAGTTAATCAGAAGTTCAAAGACATCGCGGGCGGTCTTGGGGAGTTTCTCCATTTCGGCCTCGGCAATCGCGGCAACCTTGCGGCCATGAAAAGCCATCTGCTGCACGAGGTTCGATAGCCCCTCCTCTTCCCATTCATCGGTCACGACCGTGACCAAGCCCGCCTCGTGCCGTTCGGCCTCTTCAAAGGCTTCCTTCAAGAAGATGTCGGGGTCGACATCCTCGGTCAACTCCTCGAGCGCCGTTTCGGGGATGCCCTCCCGGTAGGCGTTGAGCGCGCGGCCAGTGGCGCTCTCCAAGTGCCCGCCATAGATGTCATGCAGGCGTAGAAAGACGGAACGCTCACGGTCGCGGACAAAAAATAGTTTTCGGTAAAGCCAGAAATGTTCGGAGGTAAGTTGTGTTGTCATCGTGTCGTCACTTTGTATTTGCTTTCGGATGAAATGATCGAGAAACGTTATCAAAGGGTATCAGACGAGCCGCGCCCTTCGCTGTGTTCTCCTCTGGATCGCACTGCGCTTACTTCTGGATAGCACTTTGTTTTCTATGAGAGCGCTTCAAAAATCAAGCCTGACGGCCCGCTTTCGCTCAGAGGGCCGCTCTCAGTTACGCTTTGTTCAAGATATCGCGCAAAGCGTTCTTTTGTATCTTCTTGGTGGCGGTCTTGGCGAACTCTTCGATCAGAGTGACTTTCTCAGGCACCTTGAACGCGGCCAGCCGTTCGCGGCAGAACGCCCGGAGCTGGACCGAGTCGGGAGGTGTCTCGGCCTCGGGATTGGCGGTCACGAAAGCATGGGGGATCTCGCCCCGCAGTTTGTGCTTGCGCCCCACGACAGCCGCCTCCAAGACGGTCGGATGCTCCATGAGAACATCCTCGATCTCCCGCGGGTAGATGTTCTCGCCGCTGTCGATGATCAGGTCCTTGCAGCGGCCGACGATCTGTACCCTGCCCTCCTCGTCGAGCCGGGCCAAGTCTCCCGTACGGAGCCAGCCGTCCTCGCTGAGAACATTCGCGGTCTCGGCCTCGTTCCTATAGTACCCCATCATCACCATCGGTCCGCGGGAGCAGAGTTCACCGACTTCGCCCTGGGGGAGCACTTCTCCTTCGGGGCCACGAATCTCCACCTCAATATCGAAGAGCGGAAAGCCGGCGGTGCCGATGCAATTCTTTCCCGGCTGGCACAAGGAAATAACGGGCGAGGTCTCGGTCAACCCATAGCCCTCGAGAAGCTCGCTGCCGGTCTTGGCTTCGAACAACTCGGCCACTTCGACCGGGAGAGGCCCACCCCCCGAGATCGCACACGCGACGTTGCATTGTTCGGGATAGCCTTCCGGGGCCTTCCGCGCGAACAACGCATACATCGGCGGCACAGCGGTCAACACCACCTGCTCGTCCCAGGCTGCGAAATCGAGCAGTTTCGCGGGGTCGAACTGTAGGTGGAGGCGCATGCAAGCTCCGGTCAGGAGCCCACCGAATAGATTGGCGGTCATGGCGAATGTGTGGAAAAGCGGCAGAACCACCTGAAGGGTGTACTCCTTCTTGAAATGAAGCACCTCCATGAACTGATCGTAGTTGATACTCACATTGGTGTGCGAAAGCATGACCCCTTTGGGATCCCCGGTTGTGCCCGAGGTGTAGAGGATCATCGAGACGGTTTCCGGCGGGGGTAGTTGCCGCTCCTGGGGTTTCAACCCCTGAGCGGCGGCGAGTGTCTCCTCGACGTTCAGCAAGTTCAGCGAATCGCCGAACAACTCGGAAAGCCCATCGGCGAGCGGCTTCATCACAGGATCGTAGAGGAGCGTCTTCATTCCAGAGTGCTTTATCAACCCTGAGAGCTCACCCGCTGGGTAGAGCGGGTTGAAGGGAACGACCACGCCTCCCGCACCGAGTATCCCAAGCAGCCCGATCATAAAATTGGGAGTGTTCGGAGCCACGAGACCGATATTGGGCATATCGTCGGACACGTGAGGGGCCATGGCCTCGACCATCGACCGGACACGGTCGAGGAGTTCGGCGTAAGTCAACTCCCCATCGTCCCAGACGATGGCGCGCCGCTCGGCGTGAGTTTCGGCGGCTTCGACAAATCGTTGATAAAGATTGCTCACAGGAATTCTCCGCAAATGAAGGTCATTTCAGTGTTGAAGTTCAAGCATAACAAAACGGGGCGACCGTGCAGCGGGAGGCGCGGGAGTCGGCTTTGGGGGTCACATCTCGCTCTGGAGGAGGTTCTTGGCGGCGGCGAAGATGTCCTCGCCACGAAGGCGGTAATACCGGAGCGGGTCGGGCGGCGGCGGGTCGGGGAGACGCTCGTCGAGAATGCCGACACCACGCAAGCGATGCGGGAGCGCCTCATCCGCCAAAGTGCGAGCAGTGGCGGCATAAAGCCCGCACGAAAGCCGATGGTCCTCGACCGTCAATAACCTCTGAGTGTCCTGCGCGGCGCGTTGAATCGCCGAACTGTCAAAAGGCCGGAGAGTTGAAACATTGACGATGCGCGCCGAAATCCGCTCCAACTCCATATCCTCGATCAGACGCACGAGGGTCCCCACCAGCGGGCCGCTTCCCAAGACGGTCAGATCCCAGCCCTGGCGGGTCAGAGTCCCGGCGATGCCGTGGTTGAACGCGATGAACTGCTTGGTGAAGACCGGGCTGGGCCAGGTCGAAAGGCGGATATAAGCCGGGCCGGGCTGGTTGACAGCCCAACGGCCAACGGCGCGCGCCTCGCGAGCGTCAGCGGGCGAAATCAGCGGCAGACGAGGAATCGTTCCGAGTATCCCGAAATCCTCGACCACCGCCGGAGTGGGATCGTCCTCGCCCTTGAGAGTCCCGCCGGAGAGTTGGGCGACTTTGAGATCGAGATTCAACGCCATCGCCCGCCGAAGAGCCTCCCAGCCCTCGAATAGCGGCTCGATACCGGCGAACAAGACCAGGACCGACTCGCCCCGCATGGCGAGCTCCTTCGCGCGAGAAATCGGCGCGGTGTAGTCGACGGTGGAGGTGTTTTCGAAGTTGACATCGACGGTGGCGGTCCCCAACGCGCCAGGCTCGACCCCGAAAACCACCCGTAAACCGGTCCCCGTCGCCGTTTCCACGACCCCCTCGGCAAAAGCGGCTGCTGTGGGGACAAGGCGCGGGTCATCGCTTTCATATCCCAAAGGCTCCATATTCTATCCTCTCCATGCGGTCGATTCAGCTCGCCGCAGCATACCACCGCCGCTCCCTTCGGCAACATCGACAACAAACCATAACAATCATCACATCCTGTGGGATCTCAAAAAAAACGCGCGGCTATGGTAGGCTCCACACCGGCAAGCGCCGCGTGCGCGCTTGTGGAAGAAACTTACGAGAGACACTCTGAGACAAGGAGAGAATTTTGGTGTTCAAATCGATCCAAGAACCAGCGAAACTCGCGGACCTAGCCCGTGAAATTCGCATCGACGTGATCCGTATGCTGACCGAGGCGGGGAGCGGTCACCCGGGAGGCTCCCTCTCGGCTGCCGATGTCGTGACCACGCTCTGTTTTTCGGTGATGCGGCACGACCCCAAGAATCCCAAATGGGCGGAACGCGACCGTTTTGTCATGAGCAAGGGACACGCCATCCCGGCCTGGTACAGCGCGCTGGCCCACGCAGGCTATTTTGCGCGGGAAGAACTGCAGAATCTGCGGAAACAGGGCAGTTTCTTGCAGGGACATCCAGACCGAGTGCGTATGGAATCATTGGAAGCCTCGACCGGCTCGCTGGGGCAAGGGCTCTCTGTGGCATTGGGCATGGCGATGGCCTCGAAAATGGATTCGGAAGCCTTCCGCGTGTACACGGTCATGGGGGATGGCGAAATCCAAGAAGGGCAGATCTGGGAAGCCGCGATGGCGGCCGGGAAATTCGGCGTCGATACACTGTGCGCCATCTTGGACTACAATAAGGCACAGATCGACGGTTTCGTCAGCGATGTGATGCCCCTGGAACCGGTTGCCGATAAATGGCGGGCATTCGGCTGGCACGTGATCGAAGTCGACGGCCACGACATCCCCGCGCTGCAGACCGCTTTCAAAGAAGCGGCGGCGACAAAAGGCAAGCCGACCCTGGTCCTGGCGGACACGGTGAAAGGTAAAGGGGTCGATTTCATGGAAGGTCTCGTCGATTGGCACGGCAAGACGCCAACGGCGGAGGAGTGCGAACGAGCACTGGCAGGCCTGGGCGCCGGGAAGTAACGCTTCCACAGCGCTGAAGACGTTCGGCCAAGGGAATCGGCAAGAATGAAGCAAGCGCGCAGCAAGTTGATCGGGCCGACGGCGGTCCTGCTGTTGATCCCGATCTCGCTTTTGATCAATGTGAGTTTCGCCACGGTTGCGGCGGCGCTTACACTGATCGTGCTGGCGCATGTGCTTCTGACCGTGGACGGCCTTCGCGAATGGCATAAGCGGCGCGCTCGACCGGACCGATACGCGGATCCCTGGTGGACCGTCTCCCGGTTGGTGGTCTTGATGGCCTGCCCCGGGTTGGGTTGGCTGGTGCTGCGGCTGGGTCGGTCGCTGCCCAACAGGATGGCGATCATCACCTACGGCGTTGTGCTACTGATCGTCGTCCCGGCTTGGGCGCTGTTCACCTTCACGGCACGACTGCGAAGGTACCGCCAGCGCCGGGAAGCGTTCCGCGAAAACGCTCCGAAGATCTTCATCGGTCCCTACGGCCCAAGACGCGTGGGCGACGGAGCGGAAGAGCCTTCGGAGGCCCTACAGACGTGGGAGGCGCTGCCTGCGCCGGGATCCCACACAGAAGAGAGTAACACTCGACAAAATCGAAACTGAACGGAGACGCACATCTCCGAGGAGAAGTTCAAATGGCAAAAGCATCACGTAAGGCGTTTGGCGAGGCCCTGCTCGAACTGGGCAGGAAAGATGAGAGCATCATCGCCCTGGACGCCGATCTATCGAAATCCACTATGTCCATCCTCTTCGCGAAGGAGTTCCCGGAGCGTTTTATCGAGATGGGTATCGCCGAGGCCAACATGATCGGTGTCGGCTCGGGCTTGGCACTTGCGGGGAAACGACCGTTCGTCTGCTCGTTCGCCTGCTTCATCACCGGCCGCTACGATCAAATCCGTATGTCGGCCGCGTATCCGGAAGCCGCGTTGCGTATCGTCGGCACCCATGCGGGCATCGGTATCGGAGAAGACGGGAACAGTCAGATGGGCCTGGAAGACATTGGCCTGATGCGCGCCCTGCCGGGGATGACGGTTCTGCAGCCGGCGGACGAACTCGAGACCAAACAGGCCGTGGCCTGGATGGCCGAACACGACACAGGCCCCTGCTATATCCGGCTGTCGCGCCAGAACCTGGACGACGTCCACGACGACTCGTTCCAGTTCCAGGTCGGGAAAGCGGATCAGCTGCGGGACGGAACGGATATCACGATTCTGGCCACCGGCGGCACCGTCGGCCCAGCTGTGAAAGCGCACGACATCCTGGCCGGGAAAGGCGTTTCGGCCCGCGTCGTGAATGTCTGTTCGCTGAAACCGATCGACGCGGAGACGATCGTCCGCTGCGCGAAAGAGACCAAAGGGCTGTTCACGGTGGAAGATCACAACATCATCGGTGGGCTTGGCAGCGCAGTCTGCGAAGTGGCCGCGGAGTTGGCTCCCGTCCCGGTGAAACGGTGGGGTCTTCTGGACACATTCGGTGAAAGCGGCAGCACGAGCGGCTTGTACGAAGCCTATAAACTAGACGCTCCCGGCATCGCCGAGACCGCCCTGGAATTCGCTCGTTCGCTCTAAGCACGGCAGTATCGAGGTCCTATGCACGCCAGCGAACTGAGGCGGGATTTGCACCACGGGGGATGGGTCGTGGTCACCCACGACCGAGAACGGATGGCGGCCCTGGCAACAGAGCCCCCACCGATCCCCGAGAACGGAGTCCCATGCCCGTTTTGCCCGGGCCAGGAGTCACTGACGCCACACGCAATTCGTGTGGGGCAAACTTCTGAGGCGGGTGGACAGAATGATGAGACGCGATGGGACTATCGTGTCATTCCCGCACGAAAACCGATTCTGGCGGTGGAAGGCGCACCCAACCGCGAGGGCCTGGGACTGTACGACCGGATGCGGGGTATCGGGGCGCAAGAAGTGATCGTGGAACATCCCGACCACTACGCGCAACTCGAGTCGTACGACAGTCAACATTTTTGCGAAATCCTGAATGTGGTGCGGGAACGCATCCGCGACCTCGAAAGAGATAAGCGGTTGCGTTTGCTGCACTACCGTCGCCGGTTCGATCCCGGCACAAGCGGTCACAGCGCGCACCCCCACAGCCTGGTGCAAGGCGCGGCTATTATCCCCGACCGGCTGCGTATGGAGATGTCCCAGGCGCGAGCGTATTGGCAATACAAAGATCGATGCGTGCTTTGCGACATCGCCCGGGAAGACCGGAAACTCGGGGATCGGGTGGTTCTAGACGCCGACTGCGTCGTGGCCACAATACCGTACGCTTCGGCGGTTCCTTTCGAAGTCCACGTAATCCCAACGCGCCACTGCCACGCCTACGCGCAAGCGCAACCGGAGGAGATCGCCGCGTGCGCGTCGGTTATCCGCCAGGTGTGGAACGGGTTGGTGAGGCTGCTTCCCGGCTGGCGGCTAACGTTGTTGCTCGACACCGCGCGCACAGAGATCGAAGCTCCGGGGGGCTGGAAGAGCATCCGCGACGACTACCATTGGCACTACGAGATTCACCCGAGTCCACCGGTGGTTCCACCGGCATGGACCGATTTTGCCGGTCTGCCTGTCTGTGTGGTGCCGCCCGAAGAAGCGGCCCCCGCCTTGCATAAGGCCTGCCAAGCCACGTAGTCCCCTCCAGCGTCTCTAGCAATTGGGGGAGCGCGGCCGTGTGGGTGGCGTCTTCTCCTTATCCATTAGTTCGTCATAAAACCGCTTGGCGAGACGGAACGTTTCCGGTGTTCCATAAACAATGGGAAGCCTGCCCGCCTGCGACTCGCTCATCAGGTGCGTAAACAACTCCAGCCCCAGAATCAACTCTCTCTTTTTCGCGGAGTCATTGGCCATGTATTCTCGCAGTTCGGTAATCCTCGCGACGACCTCCTCTTGCGTGCGCTCTTTTCTATTCAAAAAACGAATCGCGTTTTCGAGGACAGGATCGTCCGGTTTCTTCCCCGGCAGCGGTTTCCTTTCGGCATTGGGCTGACGATTCGGCCTGAGTTCGCGTCTTGCCTTTCGCCGGGGCGGCTCGGAGAGCTTTCGGGTGCGAACCATGATACGCTCCACCGCCGCGCGTGAAAGCGGCGCGGGATGCAACTTTCCCTGAGCCCAATCGGCATAGGTCGAAAAACGGAACGGACTGGCTGGATCCTCCGAAGGGCCGGGTGGCAAGATGGCCAACGAGGCGTCTGTATCGTGCAGCGGGAAGAATTGTGTATAAGACTGGGCTTTCTGAGAGAGGACGGTGCTGCCGTCTTGCGTCTTTAGACGTGGAGAATGCACGTCCATTTCCGGGTCGAGTCCTGGAAAACCGTCGAGGCTGGCCATATAGGAGATAACCCGATCGGTCTGCGCCTGGATGGCCCGAGCGCGCCACGTGTTGGGATCCTGCCCATAATCTCTCTGGCACCGCTTCCAAGCATTGGCCAGTACGGAATCGGCGAAAGCCGCTTCGTCTTCGAGCACCTGCGTGTCGCGATCCGTCTCGAAGCGCCGACGCGTCGCTTTCGCGAAACGCGCAAGACCGGAAACACCGTAGCCATACTTGGCGACAATCTCGTAAACGCCGCCACGAAAGATGACCGACATCTTTTCGGCAAGCGCCGTGCCGCGAACGCCGGTATCCATCGCCGCGCGCGCAAAACCAAAGGCGCGCATGAGTCGATCGTTTTCAAGCGCCGTCTTCGTAGCGCCCCTCTTGACCTGGGATGTTTCGCCCAGCACTTCGGCGAGGCGGCCTTGCATGATGCGGAGGAAATAATGGATCTGGAAACCGCGATCTTCGGCGCAAGCATAGCCCAACCCGTACATGGCTCCGATGTCTGTCTCCGAATAGACATGCGCCGTGCCCCAGGCGTCGCGCATCAGTTCAACGTCTCCGTATTCCGCCGATGGCGCACTCCAGCAGAGTTCCGTAGCCAGGCTGAAAACCAACAACAGGTTGATAAAGATAATCGATGTAGCGTGCAGAGCGAACGTACGCATCAGAACCCCAGGTTTCTCAAAGTGAGTCTCTGTCTTCCTCCAGAAGAGACGACCCGATTCTGGAGGCCCGATTTTGATTAATAGGCATTCTACTGGGGCATTCTACTGGGGCTCTCTTGCGGGATCAATGACCCGGGAAAACAGGTTTTGGAGTATCTCCCATGGGGCATTCCCGGAGGGAAAGAGCAAAAAGGAACCTTTCTCGAAATTCCCGGATAGGTCCAGTCGTAAGGCCGCGAGACGCTTGTCCCAAATTTGAAGAAGACTCTGTTTTGCACCGGCTGGAATC
>CAYTDF010000157.1:0-9264 GCA_964436365.1 uncultured bacterium
TAAGCGCCTTGACAAGATCAAGGTTCTGTCCGTGGCCAAGATGTTCGCGAGCGCCATTCGCCGCATCCACAACGGCGAGTCGGTGAGTGTACTGTTTTCCCCATACGAAGTCTTCTAGAGTCACTCTCTCGAAGGCAGACACTTCGTTGCGCAGAAGGCCTCACCGATTCCCTGGAGCGGTCAGGCGTCTGCTCTGGCGACAGTTCGAACCATGCCCAACGCAACTTCTGTCAAGAAAGCCGTCATCCCGGCGGCGGGCCACGCCACACGGCAGTTTCCCGCTTCGGCTTCGGTTCAGAAGGGCCTCTTTCCGATTGTCGATCGAGATGGGTACTCCAAACCCGTGCTGCAGTTGGCGGTTGAAGAAGCGCTGAGTGCGGGGATCGAGGAAGTCGCCATCGTCGTCAGTCCCGCCGATGAACGAGAATACAGGCGAGCGTTCGAACCTCTATCGGAAGAACGCAGAGCCGCCTTTTCCGGCAATAATTGGGCGTTGCAAATGTCAGAACATCTTGCAACGCTGGGTGAGAGGATTACGTTCCTGCACCAGCCCGAGGCACGTGGTTTCGGCCACGCGGTTTGGTGCGCTCGGGAATGGGTCGGCGACGCGCCATGCCTGGTAATGCTCGGCGACCACGTCTTCTTGTCCCAGACCGCCGTGTCGTGCTCCCGGCAGCTGATTGAGGCATTTACGGAACTCGGACGCTCAACCTCCGCGCTGCATCGCTTTCCATCTGAAAAACTTTGCCTCTATGGGACCGCGCACGCCGAGCCGCTCCAAACTCCTCCTCGTGCCTACCGTCTGCACGAGATTGTGGAAAAACCGGACCCCGAGTATGCGCGCCAGCATCTGCAATCCCCCACTCTGTCCGCGGAGACATACCTCGGCTGGTTTGGCCAGCATCTGGTCATGCCTGAGATCTTTGAGTCTCTACAGGCTCTGATCGACAAAGCGGGCACGCACGAAACAGGCTTTACGGAAGCGCAGATCGGACTTCTCGAACGTGGTGCGTATTATGGCGTTGAGATTCAGGGCGAGGCGTTCGACACGGGACAACCCGATCAGTACCTCTACAGCGTAGCCCGCATGGGACTGGCCGGTCCTCACAGAGAGATCGTCGAAAAAGCCATTCGTAAGAACTAGGTCGTCGCCCGGAAGTTCTCAGGATTCACAATAGACGCAAATAAAAGACCCCGATTCTCTTGAGGGAACCGGGGTCTCTGTCAAAGGCGAAACAAGACCGCTCTCAGAGGAGATCACACACACCCATATCCGGCCATTCGATGATGGTCGGCTCGAATTTCTTCTTCTTCGAACGGTACATCGCGTCACGAGCCATCAGGCCCATAAGCGTCGAAATCGCACCCGTGGTCTCGTTGCTGTACGGCCGCTCATTGTTGCGGATATGTCGCGCGAAATTGATAAACTGTTGCCCCGTTCCCACGTAATAGTCGCGGCACTCTTCGGCGATCCGTTTGGCATCGCCTTGTCGGGGGTAGCTCATGCCCGCGTTGATATCCACACCGCCCTTTTCGAGGTGGACCCAGAAACGTTCACCGCAGAACGGACCACAACAGTTCATGAGATGATTGTGGGAAGCGTTCACCCCACCGGCGAATTCATAGAGCACGCCGGTCATGTCTTCGATCAGCTCACTCTCTTTGCCCGCGACGCCCGAACCCATGCAGACGCACCGCAGCGGGGGTTTACTCTCGTTGATCCAAGAGAAAACGTCGAGATGGTGGCACGCCTGCGCCAGGAACCAAGGACCGGACAGTTCGAGGTCCAGGTAGCGTCCACCGACACCGTACGGGAACTGCCAGTAGCCCTGCAGGTACTTCAGCTTTCCGAGTTCGGAACTCTGGATGTGCTGCACGAGTTTCTGAAAGTTGTCCGCGTTGCGGCGCTGGAAACCGATCTGATAGACCGCCTTCGAAGCCCGCGCGGTCTTAACGACGTCGCGTATCTTCTCGACCGTAACGTCCATCGGTTTCTCGCAGAAACAATGCAGACCGGCCTCCATCACGGGGATGACACATTTGGCGTGGTTGCCTTCTTCGGTCGCGACGATGCAGGCGTCGAGTTTCTCGCGTTCCAGCATCTTCCTGAAATCGAGATACTTCTTCACCTTGGGCTTGTACTCTTGGCAAATCTCGGCGGCCGAATCGACACGATCCGGCTTCAGATCGCAAACCGCGGCCACGCGGAAATCCGGTATGTTCGAGATGGCTTTCAACAGCGTACGGCCCCGTCCGCCGGTACCGATCGCCCCCAATACGATTGTCTCACTCGCGCCGACAACTCGTGCCGGAGCGATACCCACTTTCGAAGCGGTGCTGCATGCCCCAGCCGCCAGCGCGGACGCTCCCGCAGCGGCCCGTACGAAACTCCGTCTTGAAACCTCAGACTTCTTTTCCATAATCTTCTCCTGTTTCTCTACTCCGCGAGAAGCGCTAGTCGGTTATCCAAGCTTCGAGCCAAGGTCTTTTCACTCGACAATCTTGGTCTCGAACTTCTTTGTTGAACGGTCGTACATGGCTTTGCGGGCCATCAAGGACATGAATGTGGAAACGCGTCCGGTTTCGCAGTTGCTGGCGGGCATTTTCCCCGTCCGGCAAGAATCCGCAAACTCGTCGATTTCGATGTCGATCGAGGGGTTGCCCCAGCTGGGCTGGTTTTCACCGATCTGGGAGGGTTCGCCCATCCCCGGCCGGGGATACCGCTTGCCTTCGAGCAGGTCGATACCGCCCTTTTCGCCCATGACCCAAGATTTCTCTCCCGTGAATTGGTCGCACAGATAGAAGAGGTGGGTATAGGAGAAGATCGCGCCGCCGGGAAACTCGAAGCTCACCGCGCACTTGTCTTCGGAGACATGCTTGGGCGGATTCTTGTAGGTGTGGTTGGTGGCTCCCATAGCCGCGCAACGGAGCGGCGGCTGGTTGCCCATCACCCAGTTCATCAGGTCCATGTGGTGGCACGCCTGTTCGACAATCTCACCGCCAGACATATCGACATCGAGCACCCACCCGCCGATCTGCCAGGTCCAGTGCCATTGTCCCTGCATGAAGTGGACGTTTCCGATATCTCCATCGCGGATCGCCTGGACACCGGCTCGGTAGCCCTTGTCGCATCGTCGTTGGAACCCGACCTGGTAGACTCCCTTCGCTTTACGCGCGGTGGCCACGATCTTGTCGACCTTCTCGATCGTGCAATCCATCGGTTTTTCGCTGAAGCAGTTCAGTCCGGCTTCCAGCACAGGGACGACGCACTTGGCGTGGTTCCCCACTTCCGTAGCCACAACGACACCATCCAGCTTCTCGGTATCCAAGAGCTTACGGTAGTCGCTGTACGTAGTAACCTTCGCTTCCTCTTCCGCACAAATCTCTTTGGCTTGTGCGACACGTTCAGGACGCAGATCGCAGACTGAAACAACCTCGATGCCTTTGTTGAACAGTGTCCGTTTCAACAGTTCACGGCCTCGGCCGCCGGTCCCAATCCAAGCCAGCCGAACTTTCTCGTTGGCTCCACGAACATCCTTGGTCACCCCAAGAGTCAGTGCGGTCACCCCCGCAGCGGCACTCGATTTCATAAAAGTACGGCGCGATGGAATCTCGTTGGTACTCATCTCGGTCTATCCTTTCCCATTCTTATCCAGAATAGCTTTGCCCATTGAATGATGGCCATGGTGCAAATCCGGCTTGGGCCAACACCACGCGTCTTCCGGGATGCGAACCTATACAATGAGCTGGCCTTTGCCAAAATCTTTACAGATTCACGACAATCCGAGGCGAGACGCGTCCATGAGTGAAACTGATATCCACTGGCAAAAACCGCGTGTCCGGCTGAAGGCGGGACAGGGGTTCTTGGATGTGCGGCAGACCGTGCAAGCCCAAGGTCTGCACACGGTCTGCCAGAGCGCCCACTGCCCCAATGTGGGTGAGTGCTGGGCTGAGCACACCGCGACGTTCATGATCTTGGGGAATGTCTGTACGCGGGCCTGCCGGTTCTGCGCCGTGAAGAGTGGAAAACCGACCGAACTGGACCGCGACGAACCCAGACGCGTCGCCGAGGCCGTCCGAAGTTTGGCTGTGGATTACGCGGTCATCACCTCAGTCAACCGGGACGAGTTGGAGGACAGTGGCGCGGGTATCTGGGCCGAGACCGTACGACAGATCCGTCTGCTCAGCCCCGACACACTTCTCGAACTGCTGGTTCCGGATTTCTGTGGCAAGCATACCGACCTGGATACGGTCTTGGAGACGCAGCCGGAGGTCCTGAACCATAACGTTGAGACCGTACCCAGGCTCTACGCAACGATCCAACCGTGGTCGGACTGGCATGTTTCACTGGACGTCCTGCGTCATGCCCACGAGCGGGGTTTCGTGACCAAATCGGGCATCATGGTTGGACTTGGCGAAAGCAACGAAGAACTGCTCCAAGCCATGGAAGAGATACACGAGGCGGGTGTGGACATTCTCACCATCGGCCAATACCTACAGCCGAGTCCCAAGCATGCCCCCATGGTACGTGGAGAAAGCGAAGAGAGGTTCGACACGTTTCGTGCCCACGGCGAGAAACTCGGTTTCCGGGTGGTCCTATCCGCACCGTTGGTTCGGAGTTCCTACCGAGCCAAATGGGCCTACTCGCAGGTACGCGATAGCGTGGCTTCGTAGCGCTAACCCACCTCTCTAAACATCCTGCGGATCGACGGGCGCTCCCGTTTCAGCCGACTTTTGTGCGGCTTCGAGCATCAGCATTGTCCGGCGTACGCTTTCGGGCGTGACAAGAAGGTCGGCGTCTCCCCGGATCGCGGCGGCGATATTCTCGTAGAAAGAACGCCACCGGCCGGGAATCGTTTCGAGGAGTTCCTCGTGAAACGGGCCTCTTTCCCCGTCCAAAGCCGCGCGTACGCGCTCGGATCTTCGCGCGCCGCGTCGATGTCTCCGGCTTTCATAGCCTTTTCTTGCGGATCCAGGCCATCTTTGCGAAGTGTGCCCGCGGTTCCCAGCAGATACCACCGGGGTTTGGGGCAACGAGAAAGCGAGGAGACATCGACGTGAGAATCGACACCGCCCTCAAATGAGAGAACGCAATGTGCGTGGTCCTCGACTTCCATGCCCCACATCCCGTACAGAAACCGCGCCGAGACCGACAGAACGCGTCCGGGGACGAGCAGCAAGGCTTGATCGATCATGTGCGATGCCAGGTCCAATAACTTGCCACCTCCGTGCGAGCGCTCTCCACGCCAGGTGCGCGGTGGTTTGCACTGATGCCATGCAACCTCCGCAAACAGCAGTTCTCCGAGCCGTCCCTCCTCGAGAGCTTGCCGAACGGTCAGAAAGTCCCCATCCAAGCGGCGATTGTGAAAGAGACTCAGGAGCACACGATTCCGCCGTGCCGCCTCGATCATCGCGTCGGCCTCGGCGACTGTCATGGACATTGGCTTGTCAACTACTGCATGCTTTCCCGCGTCCATGGCCTGAATTGCGTAGGGAGCGTGGGTGTCGTTGGGGGTGGCGATCACCACGAGGTCCACGGCCGGGTCTTCCAGGACCTGGTCCAGACTCGCGAACGTTTTCAAACCCAACTCGTCGCCGACCTCGCGCCGTACGTCCTGCCTACGTGAGGCGATGCCATACAGTTCCAGTCCCTCGGCCAGACCGATCAGATAGGTGTGAAACGCTTTCCCCGCATAGCCGTATCCCACGACCACAGCTCTTGGATTCAACTTCTTGGGCATTCTCTTCTCCCGATTCTCCGCTCGAACGGGGTTGACCCGCATGGCACATCTTTGAACGGCAATCCTATCGGAGAAGGCCCCACGGGGAAACACCCAGGCCCTCTCCCACCGCGGCCCGGTTCAATCGTTCCCGTGCATTGCGTGACTTGACCGGTATCCTCCGCAAAAGGAGTTCTACAATGTTCCTATCCTGGGTACTGCTCTCAGCCACACTGGCCACTCAACAAATCCCTGCCGATTCAACCTCCTACCTGCACCGTACGGAACGGACGCTGACATTATGCCAGAGCGACCTCCCGGCGATGCGCGTCCCCGCCGAACAGGCCGCGTCACGACTCGCGGCGGGCGGGCAGCTGTGGGCTGCGGGGCAGGAGTCTCTGTGCCGCGAATTGTGTGGACGAGCGGGCGGCATGATGCAGATTCAGCGTCTGGGCAGCAAGAATCCCGAGGCCGGCGACGTCGTTCTGTATGGGAGCCTCGAAGGAGCCCCGCTGCCGGACAGTTTGGGCGAGACAAAGGCTCTCGTGATCGTATTCGGCGCACCTCCGGCCCAGGAAGGCCTGACGGCCTTTTCCAGCTACGCCGAGAAGACGGGCCTATCACCTACGCACGCTAATCTGATTCCGGCGTGGGTCTTCACCGGCGAGCTTGTCGCGGCATTGACCCGGCAGGGGAAAATCCCGGTGCTCTTCGAGACCATCGGCCTGTACGGTGGCTTCGCCCGAATTGACAAATACCTCCGACAAGGCGTGCTGTGGCACGAAGACCTAACCGTCCCCCCCGTCGCACCCGGCGAAATTGGCAAGAGTTACATCGCCGCCGTCTCCAGAATGCTGCTACGTATTGAGACGGAAGAGCGAGGTCTACTGGATCGTGCGGGTGAGTGGGCACGCCAGGCGCAATCCAAGAAGAAGCGCGCGTTCATGTACGGCCAAGGGCATTTTATGCCTTCAGAAATCGCCGAGACCGAGATTGGAACTCTGTTCGAAACTTCATCATGGAACGCCGGATTCGTTCGTACCCCTCCAAGAGAGAGTTACGAACAAGACGATCTTGTTGTTTGCGTGGGATACCAACACCCGCCCTCGTATCTGCTGGCCAAAGCCCGAGCCGCCAAAGCCAATGTCGCGTACGTGACCGTCTTGGGAGATCGCGACTATGTCAACGATTCCGGGGTAGTCTGGATCGATCCGATGTGGCGATGGGCGGATGCCTGCGTCTCTCTCGACGGCTACGACATCCCCATCCTTCCGCCTTCGGGGATCGTAAACGGCGCAATTGCCTGGGAGATTCTGCGATTGGCGAACACGCCGTAACGTCCTACTTCGCAGCCGCCTTACTTAGCGTTCTTCCACACCTCGACACCGGAGATGTTGGCTGCGCCGCCACGAGTGCTCAGTTCAATCGTCCCGTCTGAGACGGTGACTGTCCAAGGCCCGAGCCGTTGCCAGTGGCCTTCTTCACCGCTGTCATAGTCCGATAGGACCGTATTCCTATCGAGTTTGACGCTGAAGAGTTCGGGATCGTTGTCCTCCCAGACATACGTGTACACGGCGTACTTCCCATCGGGGACGCTTGTCAACGAGAGACTGAATTTCCCGCCCCAGCGGAAGGCGTGAATCATCTTGGCCCGGGCGTCGTCCGTTTTAGGAATAAGTTCGACGTCGGGAGAGTCGAGTCGCCGGTTTTCGCAGACAAAGTTGGCCGCACCGTCTCCTTCCCATGGGTTGCCGTCGATCTCGATGGCCGGTCCGTTGAGGTTGATACCCCGGTAGAAACTCCATTTTCCGGAATCGGCCGGGGGGCCTGGGAGTTTCGTGACGCGCCTACCAGGTGTCCACCACCGGGAACTGGCCTCGACTGGCGCGTCCACCGGCTCGCCGCCGACCTGGAGAACGATTCGCCGGTACGCGGTCAACGGCGGGTCTCCATCGTCGGTGACCTCCAGAATGAGATGGATGCTTCTTCCCGAAGCATTCTCCGGAATGGAGACCACAGCCTCGGGCGTGGTCTCACCGCGTAACGGCGCTGTATCCCAGTAGGTCCCCGGTTCCTTGTAGATCCACCACCGATAGGCCAGTGTATCGCCATCGGGGTCGTCAGAACCGGCGGCACTGAGCCGCACATCCGCGCTGGGATCGACGGAGATTTCCAACACCTGTTGGGTGCCATCGCCATTGCAGACAGCCACTGGATTGTGGTTGCACTGGGCGTACGGTTTCACACACCAGTCCGCGCGGGCCGCCCAATCGTTTTGGAAAGCGGGTGCCCAACGCAGAATCGACTTATATCGCTTGCCATCGTCCCGGGCCGACTTCCAATACGTCTTGGACCACGTGAACCGACCGCCCCAACCGCCAAAGGTGGGATGTTCCAGACTTCTCAGCCCCAGTTGCAGCATGTGCATGTAAGCCGGAGAATCGCCTTCCGACCGAAAACTCTTGTTCGGCTTGGCTTCGTAGCTCGCGCACAGGGGACCGTGGCCGGTGAGGATGTTTTCCATCATCCAATCCTCGTCGAAGAACTTCTGCTGCTCCCGGCTCATAATCTTCCGCCAACCGTAGGCGATGGCCGTGAAGTCGCTGCTCTTGATCAGAAGCGCGTCCGGCCACTGTTTCAGAATGTACTCCTTCCAGGTGTTGTCCTGACTGGCGATCAAGAAGATCTTGGCCTTCTTCGAGACCTCCGCCATCCGCTCGGGATGCTTCTCTTCAATGGTTTTCAGCGCTCGGGCGATCGTGTTCGCCCCGCCCCAAGCCTGTAACCAGACAGGAGACGGGTCGGGGGCGAGCAGAACCTCGACGATTCGGTCCGACCCAGGCGTGGCTTTTTCCATCTCGCCGACATACGCGATATTGCCGACATAGAGGCGGCTCTTCAGCTGTTTGGGGGAAGGATAATCGGGATCGTGTTGTTTCAGACTGGGATAGACGGCGGCGTATTCGTCGATCATCTCCGACATCCAGGTTTCGCCGTGCCACGTATTCCTCTTGTGCTTCGCGTCGCCCTTCCAGTGATACTTGGAACTGCAATAGATCAACCCCTGAATATCCCATTCATTGGCATACAAGAGAAACCGATTCATGGAACAGCGGTCGTCGATCTCACCATCGGTGGTGACGATTGCGCGTGGTTTTCCTTCCGCCGCCGCCTCGTATGGCAGCACCGCGAAAACCGCGAACGCGATGACGAGTGAGGTTAGATTCCCCTGCACGCTTTTCATGCGCTATGCCCCTTCCGGTCGTTATTAACGGACAATCGGTGTCAGTTTGACGTTCCGATAGCTGATCGCACCGTGATCGCCCTGCAAGTAAATCGGTCCCGGAATGAACTCATTCGACGTCATCGCGCCACCGGTGCAGCCAAGCACGGGCTGATTGTCGATGATCGTCTTCCCGTTCAGCACGACGGTGATGTAACGATCGCAGAGGGTGATGTCGAAAGTCTGCCATTCGCCCGGTGCCTTTTCGGCGCTCACAGTCGGCTTGATCCGGCTGTAGATTCCACCCATGTTGTGCGAATC
>CAYTDF010000158.1:0-9186 GCA_964436365.1 uncultured bacterium
AACGAGCCAAGTCTGGCCATTCTGAGAGAATAGTCAGCCACTTGCGGGCCTCCTCTTTCCGGCCGAGTTCCGTGGCCATTTCTGCCGCTGCACCGTACAGCCACCGAATCAACGCCAGGTCGTTATTGGTTGTCTCCAGAAACCACGCTTCCCGGGAGTTGTCGTGGATTTCCGGCGCGGAGCTGAGTGGGAGTTTACGCTTGCCGTCCTCGCGCCGCGTCGAAAGTTCGTCCAGGAATACGGCTGTATCGCGAAGCCAGGGATACGCGCGTTCTTTCAGAAACGTACGGTCCAGGCTATAGCGCCATTGCAGATAGAAGTGGTGGGCCAGCCAGGTTCCGGCGGTGGGTGACATGGAGTATTGGACCCAACCGCCCATCGGTTCTCCGTAGAGCGTACAAACGCCGGGAAAGTTCAACCCACCTGTTTCAAAGTGTCGGCGCGTCCATTCTTCCGCTACGGGCTTGCATTTCCAGAGCCAATCCACAAACGATTCGGCTTCGAGCAATCGGTTGCCGCTATACGCGGGCCAATAGCTGAGTTGTGTGTTCAAATCGTTGTGATAATCACCTTTCCACGGTGGAATCATGCGCTCGTCGGCGGTCCAGACCGCTTGGAGGGAGATGGGAGGAGCGCCTTTCCGCGAAGCGGCTCCGAACTTATAGGTTTCTCGATACCAGTGCGTCTCGATGACCGGATCGGGAATATCGATGGCCGACTTCCACCAAAAGCCTTTCCACCAGTCCGCATGCTCTTTCCGATCCTTGCCGTATGTCCGCTTCTCGGCCTCCCGCATCGTTTTCTTGGCTGTGGCGAGCGGATTCTTGGCGGCCTCGGTGGAGATGACCGACCAGACACCTTCCAGGCTTCCATCCACCGTCTTCCACCAACGGCAGGTGACGGAGAAGCGGAACCCGCCCCAGCCAATCTGTTCGTACGTTGTCCAGTTCTCACCTTGCTTCAGTTTCGGGGAGGGATACCCGAGCAGGCGCAGGTCTTTCCCCGACAGCGAATCGCCCTTGTTTTCGACCTTCTCTTCACTCCCGAACGGCGGCGGAATGATTCGAGGGCGGATTTCCGTCTTCAGGCCACGGAACCGGAACCAACCGACCGGCTTCACCGCGTGTACAAATGTTTCAAGGACTACACCTGTATCCCATCGCACCACACAGAGTGCGTTCGCCAGCCGTAGGTTGACCGACTCCACTTTGCCGAACGTGGATTGATCGAATTCCAAGCGCCCTGCGGGAATCTTGGTCGGCCATGGCTCGCGGTCGTAGGGTCTATCCAGGAGTTCTTGCACCGTCCCATAATCGCCATGCAACCGCTGCTTAACAATCCAGGCGAAATTCAAATCGGGCCGCTGGACTTCATCGACAAGTCGAAGATCCCAAAGATCCATCCGGTCCAGAGAAAAGCGGAGTGTCTCCTCCTCTTGCCAGATCAGCGCCCCCACCATGCCGTTTCCGAGGGGAACCGCCTCATCCCAACGCGTCGCCAGATCGCCGAAGACCATATCGTGCCGAGCGTCTGGGGTGGGCGCGACCGGGATCAAACCTATACCGAGGACTGCGATGAGTTCGAGACTCTGGATCATGAAAAAGACCTCCGATGCGTCGTGAACGCTCTCTGTTGCGTACCCTAGGATGTCAAGCAGAATAACACGTCTGTCGATGGGTTGAGAACGGGTTGGAAGAATGGACTTGCCGGAAGGCTTCCACAAGAGGGGAAGTTGTTGACAGGCGTCGGATCCGATGCGATTCTAATAAACTGTTGGGACGTTTTGGAGGTCCTCATGAAAATGTTGCGTATCATCGGTTGTGTCGCGGTCGCGCTTGCCATCGTTGGCGGTGCAAATGGCCTTCTGAATCCCACGGTGGCGATCTCTGCGGACGCCCCTAATCGTGGTGGCTCTCGTTCCCTGGTCGATATCGACCTTCAGGCCGAAACGGATATCCAGTTTCGCGATCTTCAGGAGCAACTTTCGCAACGCGACAGCTTCAAACCGATCGCCGATCAAGTCTTTCGAAAAGAAGCGCTCATCCTCGACTCCGACCGTGACCCCGCCGATATCGTTTTACGCCGAAGCGCGGCGCTATTAAAAGACCTGCTCGCGACCTCCAGCGATGCACGGCTGCAAGCCGCCCAGGGGAAACTCGCCGCTCTCCGGGCGAAGAACCGGAGAATCGATCTCGCCGATACCGGCGCGCGAAAAGAACTTTATCGGGCGGCCTGCGAACTCCGCCGTAACATAACCTTTGCCAATCCGCTTCTCGACTTCGACCGCATTCTTTTTGTCAAGCGCAACATGGCCGACTTCAACCACATGTGCGACCAGTACTACGGATTCTTTGCCAATGCCGGTGGTGGTCTGTATGTGTTGGAGGATCCATTTAGCGCTGAGCCCCGCCTTGTCGATATCCTGTCCGATTCCGTCGTCGAGAATGGACGGCTTGCCGGTGAGAAACTGGAGCCCGGCTCTCGCCCGAACTTTCCTATGATGGGAAAACGATCTATTTCGCGTACTCTCAGACTCACGAAAAGGGCGAAACATGGTCGAGGAAAATCGACACGGATGCGTATATAGAACGCTGCTGGACGCCTGAGAAGAGCTATCACATTTTCAAACTCGATCTCGACAGCTCCTCGCTCGTCCAGTTGACCGATGGAGACTGGAACGATTTCGACCCCTGCTGTCTTCCCGACGGGCGCATCGCCTTTGTCTCCGAACGGCGCGGTGGCTATCTCCGCTGCGGTGGACGGCCCTGCCCGACCTACACGCTCCACGGTATGAACCCCGACGGCAGCGACGTTGTCTGTCTCAGCTACCACGAAACTCACGAGTGGCATCCCAGCGTGAATCACGATGGCATGCTTGTCTACACGCGTTGGGATTATATGGATCGGGATACGAATGTAGCGCACCACCCTTGGGTTACCACCCCTGATGGCCGCGACGCGCGGGCCATCCAAGGCAACTATCCCACGCAACGAGGGGCGCGGCCCTGGATGGAGATGGATATCCGCGCCATCCCGGACTCACACCGCTACGTCTCCACGGCAGCCGCGCACCATGGCCAGGCCTACGGCTCCTTGGTGATCGTCGACCCCGCCGTCGAAGACGACGACGCCATGGCTCCGGTCAAGCGTATCACTCCCGAAGTCGCTTTCCCCGAAGCCGAGGGGGGGAAGAAGAGCATTCGGGATCTGCAGGCCTTCGCTACCGCCTGGCCGCTCGATGAGGACTACTACCTTTGCGCCTACGATTACCGCGCCGAAAACCATGGACTCTACGTTGTCGACAGTTTCGGGAATCGCGAACTTCTCTACCGTGGCGAGGACACGCCATGTTTGGGGCCCATACCTTTGCGTCCCCGGCTCGTTCCACCCGTGGTTCCGCACCGCACGGCCGAAGGCTACCCGCCCATCGCCGGGGCTGCGCCAAAGCGTCCGGAAGAGGGCTCCGAGACCGTCACCGTCATGAATGTTTACGACAGCCGATTGGAATGGCCCGAGCGGACACGCATTACTGCCCTCCGCGTGATCCAGGTCCTGCCCAAAACCACCCCCAGTGTGGATATACCTCGCATCGGGATTGCTCGGCAGACCAACGCCCGTGCCGTTCTCGGAACCGTTCCTGTCGAGGCCGACGGTAGTGCGTATTTTTACGCGCCCGCCGGCAAGCCCATCTACTTTCAGGCCTTGGACGAGCGGGGCATGGCGATCCAATCCATGCGTTCCGTAACCTATCTGCATCGCGGAGAGAAACTCACCTGTCAAGGCTGTCACGAACGGCGAAACAATGCCGCTCCTCAACCGGCCGCTTCGGTCGTCGCCGCCTTGCAGAGAGAGCCGTCCACGATCCAGCCTGAGGCGGAGGGCTCGAATCCATTCAGTTACCCTCGGCTCGTGCAGCCCGTCTTGAATGAGCACTGTGTAAACTGCCATGAAAAAGAAGAGGACGCCCCGAGTCTCGCGGGGGGCGACACTGGCTTCTATCCCTCGTACGCCTATCTCGCTCCAAAATACGGATTCTTCTTCAACTCGTTCAACGGCTCCTTCAGAGATCCCAGCCCCATCGGTGGGGCGCGCACCGCGCCGGGGCAGTTCGGCGCCAGGACATCCAAACTTCTCGCTTATCTACAGGGCGAGCATCACGATGTGAAACTACCCCAAGAGGATTTGCGCCGGATTACGCTTTGGCTCGACTGCAATTCCGATTTCTATGGCTCGTATGAGAACATCGACGCCCAGAGCCGGGGCGAGGTTGTCTGGCCGACGCTGGAGTAATTGCGTAGATTGCCAGAGACGACTCCATAGAGAATGAAGGTGCCACCATGAGTGATCGAGACTACAAGAGCCCGCTTCACGAAATGAGTTCCACGACACCCACGGATCTCTGGAACGACTCCTGCTCCATAAAGGAATTGACCTATGCGATTGAGCACGGCGCTGTGGGGGCCACCACGAATCCCGTGATCGTTTGCGACGTACTCAAGAGCGAGATGCACCTCTGGGAAGAGCGCATCGGGCAGATCATTCACGACAACCCCACCGCTACCGAGGACGCGATCGCTTGGAAGTTGATCGAGGAGATGGCGGTGAAGGGGGCCGAACTGCTGAAATCGGCTTTCGATCGCGAGGGTGGCAAGAAGGGCCGAATCTCGATTCAGACCAACCCCAAATACCATTGCGACGCCGAGAGCATGGTTGAGCAGGCGGTCTATTTCCACGGCTTGGCCCCCAACATGCAAGTCAAAATCCCGGTCACCAAGGCGGGTGTCGCGGCCATCGAAGAAGCGACGTATCGGGGCGTCAATATCAACGCGACCGTCAGTTTCACCGTCCCTCAGGCTCTTGCCGTGGCCGAAGCGATTGAGCGCGGTTTGAAGCGGCGCGAGGCCGAGGGAAAAGACGTCGACGGGATGAGTCCTGTCTGCACCGTCATGGTTGGCCGCATCGACGATTGGCTGCGCACTGTCGCCTCGCGTGATGGGGTGATCACCGAGCCGGGGGTTATGGATTGGGCCGGCGTCGCCATCACCAAGCGGGCCTATCGGATCTACACAGAGCGCGGGTACCGAACTCGTCTGCTTTCGGCCGCCTATCGCTGTCACATGCACTGGTCCGAGTTTATTGGCGGTGATCTTGTCGTCAGCATCCCCTATGAGTGGCAGACGCGCTTCAACGCTTCCGATATCGAGTGCGTTTCGCGTATGGAAAATCCCGTCGATCCGCGAATCGTCGACCAACTCTCGAAGAAGTTCGAGGATTTCCGGCGGGCTTACAATGATGATGGCCTTACCGTCGAGGAGTTCGATACTTTCGGCCCCACGTTGCGGACGCTGCGTCAGTTCATCAGCGGCTACGAGACGCTCGTAGGAATTTTGCGCGACCGCATCTTGCCCAATCCCGACCTGAAGAAGTAGTTCTCTTCCCATGCCATCGTTGACCTGTCCCTCAAGGACCGGTATTGTGCCTATGAAGGTTTATTGACGCCACGCTGCAGTGACGCTCTTCAGCCTCACCGTCATCGGAGAAAGTCGTCTGGGTGCTCGTCAACATGGCTGTGGAGACTGTAATCGACATCGATGCTCGAGTGATAACGCGCACCGTTCGCGGCGCAACCACGTTTGACGAGATTACCGGAGTATTCGAGGAAACTCTTGCTCATCCGGACTTCCGGCCGGGGATGGACGCCATCTGGGATCTACGTCAGGCCGATCTCACCAACCTCACTCGGGACGATATGCGCTGTATTGCGGAGTATATGCAGCGGAAGAGCGAAACGCGTGGCACCGGCTACAAGGCCGCGCTGGTTGTCTTCCGAGAAGTCGATTTCGGGTTTTCCAGAATGTACAAAACCTACGCCGATGATTTACCGGTCAGGCTGCAGATCTTCAGAAGCCTCGAAGAGGCCCAGGCCTGGCTCGCCGAGTAACACGTTCAGGAGCACTGGACATTGCAGGAGTGGGCAAGTTGCATTCCGTGTGCCCGAGTGAAAGCAGGCCGTTAGGCCTGGTTTTGTATCGAGGGCCACGGGCAGGCGTGAAACGAAAGACCCACCCGAAATCCTGGATGGATCGTAACTACAGAAGCGTCTCGAATGGTTTTGTAAACTCGAAACCCGTATACGGATTCCCGGGCAGGTGCCGTATCGTCCACAGGTAATAGAGGTGAAATCCTGGAGCCGATGTCTGCGCGTGGTCTTGCATACCGGTGATTCTCAGCAGGTCGTTGTGCCGCATCTTGAAGACGCGCTCTCCGAGTTCCGCGTGTCCGTAGCCCCACTCCGGCTCGAAACGATAGTAATAGAGTTCCGGCTGCGTATGGTGATGGGGCGGGTAGCTGCTCCAGCGCCCTGGGAAGTTCACGACCTCGCCCAGCACCAGGCGCGCCGCCTCCGGTGCGTTACGCCGGTCGAAGACGCAGCGCACGATGCGGTAACTCGCCTCCTCCAGAATCCCTTGCCCACGGTGTTCGTTCTCCACCTCATCGGGCAGATACAGATGTGTCGGAAAGGCGTCGGGGTTCTCGGTTCGGATCACCGCGATTTCTGTTGGTGTCTCGGCCTGGATCGTGACCGGAACGCCACGAGGCGTGTGCGTCGCCCATGGTGGTTGTTCGATCCACGAACTGCGTTCGAACTCCGTCCGCGTCCCGTCCAGGGTCAGGTTGCCCTTGCCTTCGATGACCAGCAGCGCCTGTTCGTGCGTCTCGCTTTGAAACGTCTGCGCGTGACCCGCGCCGAGCTTGTGTATACCGAAATCGATCTGGGTGTCGGGATCGTTCTCTAGAAAACCGTTCCAGCCTTCGCCGAGCGCCTCACCGGCGTAGGGCCGCACCATCGGATCTCTGTCCATAATAACGCCTCATCTCGTAGCAGTCTGTCGCAGAATCTGCGTCTGGAGCGCCTCTCGGAAGTTTCGTCCCTTTGACGAAGTCAAGAATCTCCTCCCAAAGATTGGGGGAGGCTGGGAGGGGGTTGAAGGAAACACTGCTTGAGAAAAAGCATCCTTCAACCGGAAACAACTTTTGGGAGACACTCCTATCCCTTCTTGGGCTCGTCCCACTTCGGATAGTGTGGCGAATGCAGCTCCGACTTGCGGCCGGAGGCCAGTTTCCCGTTGACGACAAAGGGCTCGCCTCGTTCCGCATAAAAGTCGACCAACCGTTTACGCCAGAACGCCAAACGTTTCTGATGCGCGCTTTGCGGAGCCAGATCGTCCAGTTCGTTCGGATCGTTCTCCAGATTAAAGAGTTGCTCCTCGCCGCTACGAACGTGGAAAACGAATTTCTCACGGCCGTCGGTCAATGCATGCCAGTAGTTGTCTGGGTGATAACATTGCGCGTGTTCGAGATCCAGGAATGGCCGCCACGAGTCCGTTTCGCCGCGCACCAGTTCGAAGAGGCTGCGGCCGTCCAGACGTCTCTCGACCGATGTCGACGCGGCCTCCATGAATGTGGGCAGAACATCGCGCAGTTCCACGGGTTGCGACAGAACCTGTCCCCGTTTCGCGTCCGAGAAACCTTTGGGCCAGCGGAGCATAAACGGAATCCGGGCCGAGGCCTCGTACGCGTACGTCTTGCGCCACATGTGGTGATCGCCCAGCATGTCTCCGTGGTCGGCGCAAACCAGGATCACCGTATTCTCGAGCATGCCACGTTCTTCTAGCGTTTCCAGAATCTTGCCGACCTGTTCGTCGATGAACGTGATGTTTCCGTAATAGCCTTGCCGGGAGTGCCGTGCCTGCTCTTCACCGAGATCGCCTCGCCATCGGTTGTAGTCCGTCTTTTCGACCGGTGCGTTGCGTGCGGCCCATTTCCCGACAGCTCGTTTCGGTAGGTCCGCATCTTCGTACATCTTCATGAATCGTTCCGGCGCATCGTAGGGGCTATGCGGCCGTGCGAACGAAACTTTCAGGAAGAACGGTTCCGTGCGGTCGTACTACTTCAAGAAGTTCACGGCTGTCGCCCCCGTCCAGCTTGTGGGGTGCAGCTCTTCGGGCAGTGCGTAGGTTTTCGCGCGGTAATCGTTCCAGCCGATCCCGGTCGCGTCGGGATCGAGTCCGGGCGCGGTCGAAGCGAACCAACATCGGTAATCGCTCCGGAAGGCAGGATCCAGCACGCGGCCCGATTCGTCTAGAACGATATTGTGGAATCCATGCAGCGCGCGTTGCGGATGGAAGTGCATCTTGCCGATTCCCAGCGTAGAGTAGCCCGCGTCACGCAAAACCTGCGGCATTTCGACCGGGTATTTCGGAGCGACCTTCGAGTACCCCAGCATCCCGTGGTTCCACGGCGAGAGGCCGGTCAGGAGCCCCGCCCGCGCCGGTGTGCAGCTCGGCACGGAGCTGTACCCGCACCGGAAGTGAGCGCCGTCTTTTGCGATCCAGTCCAGGTTTGGGGTTTGGATTACGGGGTTCCCGTCCACGCCCACGCAGTCGCCTCGATGCTGGTCGGTCATCAGCAGCAGAATATTGGGTTGCTCTCCCGGTGACCGCGCTTTGGAGGTTGCCGCCGCGCGCACGGGTTGTCCGCGGAGCGCCAGCGCCGCCGCGCCGAGTCCCATTTTGAGCACATCCCTACGCGTGCTCCCTGTCTGTTGGTTTGACCCGATCTGCGTCTCTTTCATAATCCACTCCCAAAGAACCGCCTATGGAAAGACGGTGAACCCGTAACTGGTTGTTCAACGCTTGTATTTGATGCTCCGCACTCCGTGTCCCCGAGTGAAATGGCGCCGCCAGGCCTCATTTTGTATCGAGGGGCACGGGAGGACATTCCTGCGGTACACTCTCGGCTACTTCTGCGGGTTATAATCGACAACGAACGCGCCTTCAAAAATCCCACTCTTCCCCAAGAGGGCTCCGAATTCCTTGTGCTCGGGATGGGGCAGATACGCGTCTCGCGCGGCCGCGTTCTCGAAGGTCAGCAGATAGCAGTGCGTGAAACCCTGGTCGATACCTTCAGGGCTGCTATTGACGCCCCACTCGAAGCACTTGATCCCCGGAATCTTCTCTTGCAGTGCTGCGAAAGCCGTTGTGATCTCATCGATCTGGGCCTGTGTGGCCGTCTCTTTGTACTTAAAGATAACCACATGACGCAGAACCTGTTCGCTGGCGCACGCCTTCGCACAGGCTTTCGCACAGGCTTTCGCGCGGGCTTGCTTCGGGCAACATTTCTTTC